>JANXPK010000743.1 GCA_025357355.1 Rhodobacterales bacterium | reverse complement strand
TCGAGGCGCAACTGGCGATGTTGGGTCTGCCCTGTGACCTGATCCGGGCGGGCGACATCTATGATGACGCGACGGCGCGCGCAGCCTTGGCCAAGTTCAACCCGCTGATCCAGATCCCGACGCTGATCCTCGACACCGGCGAGGTGATGACGGAAAGCGCGGCCATCACGCTTCTTCTTGCCGACCTGACCGGAAGCGACCTGCTGGTGCCCAAGCCCGGTGCGGCTGAGCGGGCGGCTTTCCTGCGCTTGCTGGTGTCATCGTGGCCAATATCTATCCCTGCTTTACCTTTGCCGACGTCCCCACCCGCTTTGTGTCCGAGGCGGAAGGTCCTGCCTTCAAAGACCGGGTGACCGACCACGCAACGCGGCTTT
This sequence comes from Rhodobacterales bacterium, assembly GCA_025357355.1. Classification (GTDB taxonomy): domain Bacteria; phylum Pseudomonadota; class Alphaproteobacteria; order Rhodobacterales; family Rhodobacteraceae; genus Stagnihabitans. The sequence goes on along the minus strand of JANXPK010000743.1, from coordinate 5,407 downwards.
GGCAGGTCGTAGCAGCCGAGGCCGAGCGGCACGGCGGCCCCTGGCTTTTGGGTCAGCGGTTCACGGCGCTGGATATCTACCTCGCGGTCATGGTGAACTGGCGGCCAAAGCGGGCAGCGTTTGAACGCGAGACCCCCGTTCTGGCCCGTATCGCGGCGGCAGCAGCAGCACGACCGGAACTGGTGGCGGTGATGCAGCGGAACTTTCCGTGATCGATTTTGTCGGCTGCAAGCTGGTGCTGGTCAACGGCACCGAGCTTTTGACCTATCTGCGTGATGAGAAGCCCGGATTGGGCTGGGCCGACATGTGGGACTTGCCCAGTGGCGGACGGGAGGGCGACGAAAGCCCCGAGACGTGCGTGTTGCGCGAGCTGGAAGAGGAATTCGGTCTGCGCCTGCCGCCGGAGCGGCTGTTGTGGCGGCGGGAATTCCCCTCGATGATGGACGCAAGCCGCGCCTCGGCTTTTTACGCCGGGCAGATCACGGTTGATGAGATTGCGGCAATCCGTTTTGGCGACGAGGGGCAACATTGGCGGATGATGCCGGTCGCGGCTTTCCTGACGGAGCCGCGCGCGATCCCGGAGATGCAGCGGCGGGTCAGGTTGGCGCTGGACGATTTGGGGTGGCTGTGACCCTTGCCTGCCGTCAGTGCGGCGGCAATCCAGCCAGAATGGCCCGAGCTGCGGCCGCAGGATCGGCGGCTTGCCAGATCGGGCGACCGACGACGATATGGTCGGCCCCGTCCGCGATGGCTTGCGCTGGAGTGGCAATACGTTTCTGATCGCCGCTCGCCGTGCCGACCGGCCGGACGCCGGGGGTGACGATCAGGCGACCTTTGGCCTGCGGCAAGGCGCGGATCATCGCGGCCTCTTGCGGTGACGCGATAACTCCGTCGGCCCCCGCCTCAAACGCGCGGGCGGCGCGTTCGAGCGTGATGTCGTGGATGTCACCGGGCTTGATGAGGTTGGCATCGAGATCGGCACGGTCAAGCGAGGTCAGAATGGTGACGGCGAGGATTTTCATATTGCCCTTGGCCTGAGCCGCAGCCCGAACGACTTGCGGATCGCCGTGGATGGTCAGGAAATCTAGATCAAACTGGGCAAGACCCCGCACCGCCGCCTCGACCGTGGCGCCGATGTCAAAGAGTTTCATGTCGAGGAAGATGCGCTTGCCATGATCGTGTTTGAGTTCATTGGCCAGAGCCAAACCGCCGCCGGTCAACATGCCGAGCCCGATCTTGTAAAAGCTGACGGCGTCCCCAAGCCGCTTGGTCAGCGCCATGCCCTGGATCAGGTTGGCGACATCGAGAGCGACGATCAGGCGGTCATCAGCGGGTTGGGTGGCGGGCATGGGACCTCCGGGTTCTCTGCCTGATGCGGGTGAGCGCACGCCATGTCAAGGCAGAGAGGCGCGAGAGATATTGATGTCGCCCCATTGGGATTGCGGGATGGCCGCGGTAAGCGGTGGCCCTGCTACGGACCAGCCGTCGGGCCCGTGGCTGAGTGTGATCGGCTTGAGGACGATGGGGCTTGGGCTGCGTGCCTGCAGTCGCAAGGTGAGGCCACTACGAATGGCCGAGGCGATGACGGCAATGCGCGGGTCGTTATCGGCGGGGTCTGGATCGCGCGGGAAGCGGGCAAAGGTCGCAGCCATAACCGAGCGGCTGCGATCAGGAAAGCTTTCGACCAGTTTAGCCTTGGCACGCGACGCGGCGACGGAAAGGCCAAGGCTGGCGATGGCCGACGGTGGAGCGGCGAGCCAGACTGCAAGAGCCTCGGCTTCATCTTCGGCCAGACCGGTCAGTCGCGTACGGTAGTTGAAACCCAGTTCGATCCCGCCTTGCGCGCCGCGATGCGTGAGGATCGGCAGGCCAGCCTCGCTCATCGCGTCGACGTCGCGCAGGATGGTGCGCTGGTCAACCTCGAGCTCCTTGGCAAGGGCCGAGGCCGTCAGGCGACCGCGGTTTTGCAAAATGAGCAGGATTTGCAGCAGACGCGCGGCGCGCATGCGATTCATTCCTGACAATAGGCGCCCTGTTTGACCGCTTATAGGTCGATTCGTACAGGATGTGAGAGTGAAATGAAGCTGATCGAAGTGCGGCGGATGATTGCGGCAGACCCTGATGACGTATGGCGGGTGTTGACCGATCCCAAAAGGATCGTGTCGGGTGGGCTGGGAGTCTTGCGGCTGGAGGGTAGTATCGCGGCAGGCCAGAGGATCAGGCTGGAAAGCGCAGTGGCGCCCGGAAGGGTATTCACCTTGACGGTCGAGCAGGTGGCGGTTCCGCGCCTTATGGTATGGTCAAGCGGGGTGCCGGTGATCTTTGGCGGGCGAAGAGCGTTTACCCTGACACCCAAGTCAGGCGGGACCGAGTTTTACATGGCCGAGGTTTACAAGGGTTTGATGCTGCCGCTGATCTGGCGCAGCATGCCCGACATGCAGCCGAGCTTCGAACAGTTTGCCGACGGATTGAAACACCTGGTGGAGAGCGCACGATGAACATGATTTCCTATGGCAGCGGCACCAAAGATGACCCTTGGGTGTTGAAGACGCCGCCGCAAACCTCGGAGTATCAGGCGTGGCGGCATGCCGACGCGGGCCAACTGGTGTGCATGGTCGGCACCACAAAGCTGACCTATCAGCTGCGGTGTCTGGAGGACCTGCACGCCATGCTGAAAGCGCGAGGCGATTGGGTGGTATTGGGCAATGCCGATGAGGGCAAGCCGGTTGCCGAGGGCTCAGTAGAGGCGTGGGCGCGCGACGTGAGCAACCCGGTCGGCGGCTATTACGGGCTGCGCAAGGGTTATCGCGGGAGGTTTGCCAATTACGTCCCGCCGGTTATGGAGTTGTTGGGGTTGGCGGAGGTCGAGCACAACACCCGGGGCAACCGGATGCGGGCGCTGTAGGCTGCGAAAATCCTCACATCTGTGGCGCGGCTTATGGCATGATCGGTGTCACAATGTTGCACTGTGGGGGAAGAGATGGACGCGGATCGAGGGCCTGGGCGGCTGCGGCGTCATGGTCGGCCGGAGTTTTCCGACGATGCCGGGACTGATCCACTGCCGCCCTATCAGGTGAGCGGCGTCGAAATGGTGTATCTGGAGGGACGGCTGGACGGGGTGCCTGACTTGCCCGCCGGTCTGGTTCAGGCGCCAGGCCATTCCTGCATGATCGCGCTTTACAAGGCGGCTTCGGGCTGGGGCATCGCCCCATTCGATGTGACCTATGCCAGGATCGCGCTGGACGGATTGAACTCTCCCGATCGCAGCGAGGCGATGTTTCATTTGGGTGGCATGGCGAGCGGTCTGGGTGGACGGATCTTTCGCCGTGACTATAATCGTGGCTTTGCCGACGGTCGTACCAAGGTGATCCTGGCGGACAGGCATGTCACAGCCACAGGCGGTTTCGGTGCGGGCGGTGTGGTGGAGTTTGTTGGGTGTTTTGCCAATGACGTGATCACCGCCACCGCTGGCGCCCATAGTGAATTTGCCGAAAATGAGAGTGGCGGTTTGGTCGAATGGCTGGCCGCTTACGACACCAAGTACCGTGAACTGCGGGTGGAGCGGTTCGAGATCAATCTGCCTGAAGGACATCCTTTGGCGTATCTGGCGCGGTTCCGGCTGGAAGCGGCGGTCTGGCTGTTCGACAAATCCTTCACCATGTCGCCGCCACGCCCGGTTGACCTTGCGGATTTTGGCCCGGTCAAGCAGGCCTTTCTGGCACTGGTCGAACGTCTGCATGCCCGCTTTGCCCTGATCAACCCGGCCGGACAGGTTGGTCATGCCAGCGTTGGCCTACGCGGCCTTTTCGGTTCTGACGCTGCGGTAAAGGTTGCATTTGGTTCGGTCTGGGAGCGTCGTTTGGCCGAGCCTTTTGTGGTTGAGACGATGCAGGGGCCCGGCTTAATCCGGCTTTTGCCGGTTTCGGCGGACCTGTGGCCAGGTGGAGCACGGCTGGCGACGCTGACCCTGCCCGGCGAGCGTAGCTCCGCAGAGCCGGAGATGCAGTTGCGGCTTTTGGGTCTCACGCCAAGTGAGGCGCGTATCGTTCTGGCCGCCGCCAACGGGTTGACAGCACGGTTGGCGGCGGAGCGATTGGGTCTGACACCGCACACGATCCGTTCGACCCTCAAGACAGTTTATGACAAGCTGGGGATCGGGCGGCGGTCAGAGCTTGCGGCCATGGTTGCGCGCATGTAGGGGCCGGGCGATGCTGCTGGAAATTTGTGTGGACGATGCCCTTGGTCTGGCCGAGGCCGTGGCGGGTGGCGCGGACCGAGTGGAGTTATGTGCCGCTTTGGGGCTGGGTGGGCTGACGCCGTCGGCGGGGTTGATGGCGATGGCAGCAGAGTGCGGCGTGCCATGTTATCCGATGATCCGGCCGCGGGCGGGGGACTTTGTGTTCACAGCCGCCGATGTGTCTGTAATGAAAGCAGATATCCGGGCGGCGAGGGAAGCAGGGCTCACGGGGGTGGTGCTGGGTGTCGCGCGGTTAGACGGGCGGCTGGACGAGGCGGTGCTGGGCGATCTGGTGGCCGAGGCGGCGGGGCTGGATCTGACGCTGCACCGGGTGGTGGATCTGGTTCCGGATGTCGACGAGGCCGTTGAAGTGGCAGTGCGACTGGGGTTTCGGAGGGTGCTGTCATCGGGCGCGGCGAAGGTGGCGGGGTTGGGGGTGGTGCGGTTGCAGCGGATGATCACGGTGGCGGCCGGGCGGCTGTCGGTGATGCCGGGGTCGGGGGTGACGGTGGAGAGTTGGCGGCAGTTGGCTGGGCTGGGGGTGAGCGAGGTTCATGCGAGCTGTTCGGTGACGATGGGCGGCCGGGCCGATGACCTTGGATTCGTGACGGGAAACGAACGGCGCTGCGACCGGGGCCGGGTGGCGGTGCTGAAGCGGGTCATCGGATAGGGCTGGACTGTGGCGCCGAGGACAGCGAAAACGGGCGATAGAGCAGCAACGGGTGCACCGCAATGACCGACTTCAACCAGCCGCTGGGCGGCAACGACATGCCGAGGTTTGCAGGGCCGGCGACGATGATGCGGTTGCCGAGCCAGACCACGGCCAAGGGGCTGGATGCGTGTTTCGTGGGGGTGCCGCTGGACATCGGCACCTCGAACCGGTCGGGCACCCGGCATGGGCCGCGGCAGATCAGAGCGGAGTCCTGCATGCTGCGCCCCTTCAACATGGCGACAGGGGCGCGGCCTTTTGATTCTTTGCAGGTCGCGGATATCGGAGATGTGGCGCTCAATACCTTTGACCTGAAGAAATCCATCGGGATCATCAAGCAGGCTTACGACGCCATTCTGGCCGAGGACTGCATTCCGCTGACGCTGGGCGGTGACCATACTCTGACGCTCGGGATTTTGCGCGCCATTGCCAAGAAACATGGGCCAGTGGCGCTGATCCAT
>JANXPK010000734.1 GCA_025357355.1 Rhodobacterales bacterium | reverse complement strand
GCCTTTGCCCAGCGATTTGAAGAACCGCAGCACATCCTCGTCCAGCCCGATGTTGACCTGCTTCTTGATCCGCTCGGGCCGTTCGCGGGCGATGTCGTGCCACTCACTGGGGACGCGGCCCGACGCTTCGATGCGGTTGTGCATGTCCCATTCAAAGCGGCGCATGACGTCCATCATGTAGTAGTATTGCGCGTTCTGGCGCGGGGTCAGCTTTTTCAGATTGGGCATGGTCAGGGCTCCTTTAGGGGCCAGAGTCCGCCAAAAGGGTTAACGCCGCCCTAGGTCAGCGTGTAGAGGCATTGGTGGCGCAATGTAGGTACTTTGTAGGTCGTTAACCTGCTGTTAACCAAGCCCGGCCAGACTGGGGAAATGAGGCGCTTTCTCCCTCTGATCCTGCTTGCCGCCTGCGGGGCGCAGCCCTCGCCGGTGATGCAAGGCGCGCAGCGGCAGGACGTGGTTGTCGATGGGCGGCAGTATACCGTCTATTGGACACAACATCTGGTAGAGGTGATCCGCCTCGGCTACGCCCACAATGGCGAACATGCGGGGATCCGCGATACCATGATCGCCCTCATCCCCACAGTCACCCATTGCAAGGCGAGCGAGGCGATGCTGACCGGTGACAGTGGCGAAATGCACGGCACGATCAGCTGCCCGAAGGCCCCTTGATCAACAAGACATACGCCGCGTAAATCCCTGATCCGCCAAACAAAACCCCCCAGAATGGCCCGCCGCTCCAGAACTCGACCGCGCTCCAGACCAAGGGCACCAGCGTGGTCACCCACCGCCGCCAAGCCGCGGCAAAGAACGGGTCGTCGGCGTCCAGTAACCTCCTCATTTCAAACCCTTTTTCCCAAATAGGCATAGCGATATGCCAGCGCCACCCCGCCTGCCCCGCCAATGACATTGCCCAGAGTCACCCAGAACAAAGCCGCCAGCGCCGGACCTGCCGAGACATCGGCGCCAGCCAGAAAACCCAACGGAATCAGGAACATGTTGGCGACAGAGTGTTCCATGCCCAAAAGAACAAAGGCGCTGATCGGCCATAGGATCGCCAGTATCTTCCCAGTTGTGTCCCGCGATGAAAACGTCAGCCACACCGCCAGACACACCAGCGCGTTGCACAGCGCGCCCTTGGCGAGGTAAACCATTGGCGTCATGGAGATTTTCGCCATCGCAATCTTCGCCGCCGTCGCTCCGAAAGGGGCCTGCAACAGCCCGGTCAGCCAAAAGGCCACCGCCAAAGCCACCGCTCCGACAAGGTTGCCGAAATAGACCGTCACCCAGTTGCGCATCAGCTGGCCCAGCGTAATCTTGCGGTCCACCGCCGCCATCGTCATCAGCGCGTTGCCGGTGAACAGTTCCGCCCCGCCGACGATGCACAGGATCAATCCAAGCGAAAAAGCCAATCCGCCCAATAGCCTGGCCGGCCCGAAGCCGGGGTCGGCGCCCGTCATGACCATCAGATAGGCCGCCCCGCCAAACCCGATGAACGCCCCGGCAAGTACCGCCAGAGTGAACATCTGGCCAAAAGGCAGCCGCGCCTTGGCGACCCCGGCAGTCTCGATCAGCGCTGCAATTTCCGCCGGTTTGTATGCATCATTGTCCATTGCCCACCCTAACCTGTTCTTTCCCACGTTGCCAAGCTTGCCCGTTGTTGCAAGCGCGGTTAGGTTAGGTCACGGGAGGGTCCTGAATGACGATGATTTCCGATGATTTCAAAGGCCAAACCGTAATCACGACGTTCGAAATGACGCCGGGAACCTGTGCGGACCTGCTTGACGAACTCAAGGCCGCTTATGCCGAGTTCATTCGCCACCAACCCGGCTTCATCGCGGCGGGCCTGCACGTTAACGATGCGCAAACCCGGATCGCCAATTATTCGCAGTGGAACCGGCGCGAGGATTTCATGGCCATGCTGCGGACCTCCGAGATGCGCGCACGCAATCGCAAGATCGCCACACTGTGCAGCCGATTCGAACCGGTGATGTACGAAGTGGCAGCGGTGTTCTGAAAGTGGCTGAAAGGGTAAGGTGATGACGTGTTTTGGTTGATTTCGGTTCTGATCATCGGTGCCATCAGCGGCTGGCTTGCCGGTCGGCTGGTTGAGGGCTACGGCTTTGGCCTCATTGCCAATATCGCCGTCGGTATTGCAGGAGCCTTCATTGCGCGCATCCTTTTTCCATGGGTCGGCCTGGGCTTTGGCGGCGGTGCAATATCCGGCATCATCCACGCAACGATCGGCGCAGTTCTGCTTTTGGTGCTTATCCGGTTCCTGAAGCGGGTCTAAATACCTATTAAGAACAGACAGTTAACCTGATCACCCGCAGAAGTTCTGCGGACTGGTCAGTTTCGAGCACGCCTCGGTTCTGGTTCGGTTGAAATCGGTGGCGGTCGAGGCAAAGACGTCGGTGCCGTTCACCGGTGTTCCCAATCCGTCGCCCACCCTGGTATAGCCCTGACCCGAATCTTGCGCCTGCTGGATGCCAAGGCGCGCCGCTTGAGCGATCTGGGCCAACTCCTCCTGATGCTTCTTGGGGTCATCCGAAGAGCGCAGCATCACTTGCTTCAACTCGGCATGCAGGTTGGTCGCACTGGCGCGCTGCCGCTTGACCTCGGCGGCCACCTGAACTCGCAACTCTGCCGCCCGCGCCGTTTGCGAGGCGGCCTTCGTGGCGATTTCATTCTGCAAATTCAACCAGTACCCGGTCAGGCCGCCCGCAATGGCGCCGTTGATCATCGCCTGATTGGTGTTGGTGCCGCTTTGCTTGGCCATCAGGTTACCCAAAAGCGCCCCCATCAAGGCGCCGGCCACCACAGTCTGAACCCGCCGGGCCCGGATTTGACTGGCCTCGCACAGCAGACGTTCGGACTCTCTGGTTGGCTGGGCGCAGTTGATCTGGGTATTGGCCTGCGCCGGTTCCGCCGTCTGCAAGAGCAGCAGACCCAGGAAGATCGCAAAGATTTTCCGCATCGATACCTCCTTGAAATGCCTAAGCCCTAGGATGCAAGCGAATCCGTGGTTTGGCAACCGTCTGTTCAGCGCCGCCGCGCTTTGCCGCCGCGCTGCCCCGGTCTGCCGCCCGTGGAACGCCCTCCTGACTTGAGCGCGGTTTCAACCGCAGCCTCAACCTCCGATTGGCGGGCCAGGGGATCATCCGCGACGGCCAGTTCAACCGCTTCCAGCCGCCGGACCTCGTCGCGCAGACGTGCGGCCTCTTCGAACTCCAGGTTCTCTGCCGCCTTGCGCATCGCCAGCCGGATCGCATCCAGATGGGCGGCAAGGTTCGGACCAATCAGCGGCTGATCGACCTTGGCCGTGATACGCACCTGATCGGTATCGCCCTGCCACAGCCCGTGCAGCACGTCGTCGACATTCTTCTGGATCGTCGTGGGCGTGATCCCGTTGGCCACATTATAGGCCACCTGACGTTCCCGCCGCCGGTTGGTCTCGGCAATCGCCCGCTCCATGCTGCCGGTGATGCGGTCGGCATACATGATGACCCGCCCGTCCACATTGCGCGCTGCACGGCCAACCGTTTGAATAAGCGACGTTTCCGACCGCAGAAACCCTTCCTTGTCGGCATCCAGTATGGCCACCAGCCCGCATTCGGGAATGTCGAGGCCCTCGCGCAGCAGGTTGATCCCCACGAGCACGTCAAACGCGCCCAGCCGCAAATCCCGCAGGATTTCAATGCGTTCCAGCGTGTCGATATCCGAATGCATATAGCGGATGCGGATACCCTGTTCGTGCATGTATTCCGTCAGATCCTCCGCCATCCGCTTGGTCAGCGTGGTGACCAGCGTGCGGTAACCGGCCTTCGCGACCTTGCGCACTTCGTCCAGCAAGTCGTCGACCTGCATCTCGACCGGGCGGATTTCGATCTGCGGGTCTACCAGACCGGTCGGGCGGATCACCTGTTCGGTGAAAACGCCACCCGTCTGCTCCAGCTCCCACGCCGCCGGGGTGGCCGAAACGAAGACCGATTGTGTCCGCATCGCGTCCCATTCCTCGAACTTCAAGGGCCGGTTGTCCA
>JANXPK010000690.1 GCA_025357355.1 Rhodobacterales bacterium | reverse complement strand
AGGTGGGGCAGGACAAGGATTTTGGCGAAAGTCCCTGTCAGCGAAAGGCGGGGCCATGCGACCACAGGGTCAGCGACCAGCGGGTGCCAGTGGTGACGGGGGTCACGCGGTGCAGAATGAAGCTGGGGAAGACCACAGCCGTGCCGCGGTCGCGCGGGGCTTCACGCACAGAGCTGTCGGGGCGCAGTTCCAGCGTGCCACCGCCGTAGGTGGCGGGATCGGACAGCTGGACCACGATGGTCAACTTGCGCTTGCCCGCCAGCGCCCCGGCGCCAATGTCGGAATGCCAGTCGAAATGCCCCTCGCGTTCGGCGCCATAGCGGGCGACCTGCGGGCTTTCAGCGAATTCGGTCAGATCGAAGCCAAAAGCTTCCCGGTTGGCCGCGGCGACCAGAACGATCATGCGGTCCATGACCCAGGCGGCGGCGGGGATCTCGTCAAGCCAGCTCAGCTCTGCCCGGCGGATGTGAGGAGCGGTGGTGGCGCGCACGAGGCCCGCATCATGCAGGGGCCCCGCCTGACACAGGGCGATGAGGGTGTCGCATTCGGCGGGAGACAGGGCGTCAGGGGTCAGGTGGTACGGGGTCATGGGCGGCCTTGGGGGGCGGCCCCGCTCAAGGGACCGCAGCGGTTCAGTTCTTGACTGGGGGGAACATCATCACGAGTGTGGGGAATTTGGAAGACGGTGTCCTCTTGTCCGTGAATTGTTCGGTCCGGGCAGACGATGGCCTCATCCCCCCGAGGTCTTGACCTTGAGCGCCGGTTCAGCATCGTCGCCCCCAAGATCAACGCTTTCGGCGTCGTGCGGCGTCGGACCCATGGTGGGGTCGGTGCTGCGGGCATTGTCGACGGGCACGCTGACCGTGACCTGGCCCGCGTTCTTGAAGGTCAGTACGACGGTCACCAGATCGCCGTTCTTGATTTTGTGGGTGAAGCCGGCCAGCATCACGTGATCGCCAGCGCCACCAAGAGTGCGCATCGCACCGGCGGCAATGGCAAAGCCGTCGGGTATGGCGTTCATCTTCATCACGCCATTCGCGTCCTGATGGTCGTTCATCAGGCTGACGGCGCTGGCATCGGGGCTGGTGGCCGACAAGAGCACATCGCCTTGCGGCTCGTGGTTGTCGATCATGAAGAAGATGGCGCCGGTTGGCCCGATCACTCGGGCATAGGGATCAAGAATATGGACGCCGTTATGGGCGATGGCAGGCAGGGCCAGAGCCAGAAAGACCGCCGGAAGGGCGGCAAGTTTCAGCAGGGATGTCATGAGATACCTCGTTGGATTGAACGGAAAGGAAAGGGTTCAAATCCAGTCGGGCGGGCCGCGGGCAGAGGGCCGGAATTGCCAGAGGGCAGGCGAGGCGGGCAGGTCTGGGCGGACGATCGTGACGCTGCGCAGTTGCAGGCCGGGCAGGACAGGCGGCGCCGCCAGTAAGGCCATCGCAGCGGCGGCCATGCAGTGCGGGCAGTCATGGGACATCTTGACCGGCTGGCCGGATGCGTCGATCTGCATCGTCAGATTGCCGTGATGGCCGCAAATGGTCAGGGCGGTGGCACCCTCCATTTCATAGCGGGCCATCGCGCTGAGGACGGATCCCCAGGCGAGGGCCAGTACCAGAAACAGGGCAAACATGGGGCGAAGCAGAGCCATGGTGTCTTCTTACCGCGAATCGCCGGGATCAGCCATGCGACAGAATTGGGCAATGAAGAGGGCCCCAGCCGCAGCGCGGTGGGGCCCCAATGCCATGCAGTCAGCCAGTTCAGGCGGCGACTTGCGCCTTTTTGGCGATGTCTTTCTTGATCCTGAGCGCGTCCGTCGACAGCTCGTCATCCTTGGCCTTGGCCAGAAAGGCGTCCAACCCGCCGCGATGATCGACCGAGCGCAGGGCGGCGGCAGAGATCCGAAGCTTGAACGACTGGCCCAGAATGTCCGAAATCAGGGTGACTTCGTTCAAGTTCGGCAGAAAACGCCGACGGGACTTGTTGTTGGCATGGCTGACCTTGTTGCCAGACATCGGGCCCTTGCCCGTAAGTTCGCAGACGCGCGACATCGTGGTATTCCTTCGTGTGTCAAGCCAGGCTTGGATAGGTTTGGGGCGCACGCCCGCAGGTGGTGCCCGAATTCGATTGGTGGCGTTTAGGGGCAAATCGCGGCGGCGTCAAGCGCCGAACCGGGGCAAATCGGTGCCGAGCGGCGAAAGCGATCACTGCGCGACCCGGATCAGCGTCTTGCCGAAATTGGCCCCGTCGAGCATGCCGATGAAGGTGTCAACCATGCGGTCAAAGCCATCCGTCACATCCTCGCGGTATTTTATCGCACCCTGGGCGAGCCAGGCGGCCATCTGGCCTTGGAAAGTGGCCGCGTCCGCCGCAAATTCGCCGACAATAAAGCCGCGGAAGGTCAGGCTTTTGGTCAGGATGTCGCGCAAGAGAAGCGGGCTGCGGTCGGGACCTGCTGGCAGCGTAGTCGCGTTGTAGCTGGCGATGGTGCCGCAGACCGGCACCCGGGCAAAGGGGTTCAAGAGCGGCAGGACGGCGATGAAGATATCGCCGCCCGTCAGTTCGAAATAGACGTCCACGCCTTTGGGGCAGGCGGCGGCAAGTTGCGCCGCCATATCGGGTGCCGTGCGGTCGATGCAGGCGTCAAAGCCCAATTCGCCTGTGACATAAGCGCATTTTTCGGCGCCGCCCGCCAGGCCCACTGCCCGCGCCCCGCAGATCCGGGCAATCTGCCCGACCAGCGATCCCACCGCGCCCGACGCCGCCCCCACCACCACGGTTTCACCTGGGCGCGGCTTGCCGATATGCTTGAGCCCCGCATAGGCCGTCAGACCCGGCATACCCATCACCCCGAGCGCCGTCTGGACCGGGGCTTGCGTTGGATCAAGCTTGCGCAGGGCAGCACCCTTGCGCAGGGCATGGTCGCGCCACACGTCATGGACGACGACCATGTCGCCCGCCCGAAAGCCCGCATCGCCCGAAGCCAGCACCCGCGCCACCGCCTCGCTCGGCAAGGGCTGGCCCAGTTCGGTCGGCGCCGCATAGGACGGACCGAGCGACATGCGGCCGCGCATGTAGGGGTCAAGCGACAGATACAGGGTTTGCAACAGCACCTCGCCTTGCCCCGGATCGGGCAGGGTCGTGGTGACCATCCGGAAATCGGACGGTTTTGGCTTG
>JANXPK010000635.1 GCA_025357355.1 Rhodobacterales bacterium | reverse complement strand
GCGATCCCGGCGCTCAATCCAAGGGACCGGCAGCGGCGCAGCTTCCTCAGCCGGTCCGAGATCGAGGCCGGCGTTCCCCAGGTTTCGGCCGCCGCATTGGGATTGGCGCCGTCCGGCGACGCCCGGCTGGTCCAGATCGCGCCGGATCACCTCGTCGAAGCCGTGGTGGGGCCATGATTACCTACATCGCGAAACGCGCCGCCTCGATCCTGCTGACCTTTATCACCGTGTCGGTCATCGTATTCCTGATGATGCACGCGGTCCCGGGCGGCCCGTTCGACGGCAACGACATGCCGGTCTCCAAAGAGGTGCGTGACAAGCTGATGGCCAGCCTTGGGTTGGATAAGCCGCTTTATGTGCAGTATTTCAAATACATGTGGGGGGTATTCCATTTCGATTTCGGCGTCCCGTTCCAAAGCCCGGGAGAAACCGTGGTTCACCTTCTGGGCCGCGCCTGGCCGCCAAGCCTGGTCCTTGGCGGGCTCGGTGTGCTCATTGGCGCGCTTCTCGGCATCCTACTCGGAATCGCGGCAGCCTTGCGCCGCAACAGCTGGATCGACTATGTCGCATCGACTTTTGCCACGCTCGGCCTGTCGATCCCGGTCTTCGTGATCTCGATGATGCTGATCCTGATGTTTGCGGTATTCCTCGGCTGGCTGCCCGCCAAAGGCTGGGACAAGCCGCATTCGTGGTTTCTGCCGATCGCTGCCTATGCGATGATCCCGACGGCAACCTATGCGCGCTATACCCGCTCGGCCATGCTGGACGTGCTCAACAAGCCGTTTGTCACGGTGTTGCGCGCCAAAGGCCTGTCCGAACGCCGCATCGTCTTCCAGCACGTCCTGCGCAACGCGGCGCTGCCGATGGTGGCGGTGTTTCTGCCGATGTTCATCGGTACCGCCACCGGATCGATCTTTGTCGAGGCAATGTTCCGCGTGCCGGGGCTTGGCGCCTATTTCGTCTCGTCCATCACCTTGCGTGACTACCCGCTGGAAATGGCGCTGATCCTGATGATCACGATGATGTTCTGCGTGGCTTACCTCTTGACCGACATCGTCTATGCACTCTTGAACCCGCGCATCCGCCACGGGGGCAAGCCATGACCTCGGTGCCCTATGTCCAGCGTGGACCTCTGTATTACGCTTGGCGGCGATTTGCGGCCAACAAGGCGGCCTTCGTGTCCGGCCTTGTGCTGGTGACGCTGATCCTGATGGCGATCTTCGCGCCGCTGATCACCAAGACCAGCTATGACGAGCAGGCGTTTCTGAAGGACGCTTATGCGGGGCCATCGTCGACCTATTGGTTCGGCGTCGATGATCTGGGGCGGGATTTCTTCTCGCGCATCGTGTACGGATCGCGCATTTCGCTGACCATAGGCTTCTCGGCTGCGCTCTTTTCGGTGCTGATCGGCATCCCGCTCGGGGCCGCTGCCGGCTACTACGGCGGCTGGGTCGATTGGGCGGTCATGCGGTTGATCGAGCTCTTCTCGGTCGTCCCCTCGCTGCTGGCGGCGATGCTGCTGGGCGCGCTGACGGGGGGCGGGTTCTTCACAATCGTGTTGGTCGCGGCCCTGTTCGGCTGGGTGCAGGTCTGCCTGCTGGTGCGCGCCCAAGTCAAGGCCGTGCGCGAAAAGGAGTTTGTCCGCGCCGCCCAAGCATTGGGGGCCTCGCCCGGCTACATAATGTGGCGGCACCTGATCCCGAACTCGGTCTCGCCCATCATCGTCGGTTTTGTTCTGGCCATTCCCTTGGCCATGATGCTGGAAGCCTCGCTCAGCTTTCTCGGCATCGGTGTCCCGCCACCGCTGCCCAGCTGGGGCCAGATGATCAATGTGGGCATGAACTTCATGTACTTCTACTGGCATTTGGCGGTGTTCCCGACCGCCGCCCTTGCCATCACCGTGCTGGCGACCACGCTCTTTGGCGATGGCCTGCGCGATGCCCTTGACCCGACCCTGAAAGGCCGCTGATTTGCGCGAGAATTTGTCCCCATTGTTCCTGCTGGACCCGGATGTAACGTTTCTGAACCACGGCTCTTACGGAGCTTGCCCGCGCCCGGTATTTGAAGACTATCAACGCTGGCAACTGCGGCTTGAGCGCCAGCCGGTGGCCTTTCTGGACCCCAGCCGCGGCCTGACCGGCTGGATGCGCGACGGTCGCGTCGCGGTTGCCGCCGAACTTGGCGCGTCGCCGGATGATCTGGTCGGCCTGACCAATGCGACCACCGCGCTGAACATTGTCGCCCAATCGCTGGACCTGAAACCGGGCGATGAGATTCTAACCACCGATCACGAATATGCTGCTCTGGAAAAA
>JANXPK010000631.1 GCA_025357355.1 Rhodobacterales bacterium | reverse complement strand
GGTCGGGCACCTCGCTTGACAGCACCAGCGAGGTCCCCGACGTCAGGATGCGGCTCGGCAGGCCCATAGGTCGCAGCGCCAGCCCGGCCAGCCGCGCCGTCAGCGCCTCGCGTGTCATGGCATCGTCAAGAGCATCCAGCGCCAGCGCCTCCAGTTCCGCCAGAACCCTGTCTTGCCAGATCAGGTTGCGCAGCGGCGCCTGTTCGTCATAGCCGGTGGGCGCCAGCAAGGTCAGCGGAAAGCGCCGCCCGACCCGGTCGACCGAAGGCATCAGAACCCCCACCGCGCCCTGATTGCCTGCCACACCCGGCGGCAGGGCAAAGCGCCAGATCGGGGCGGACATGTAGCAATCCTCGAACCGCTGACCCAGCGCCTGACCCGCCGACAGCAGGCTCGCCTGCAGCCAGGTGTCCCACGGCGGCACGAAATCGGCAGCCACCCCCAGCCGAAAGAAGTCGCCCAGCGCCGGCATCTTTCCAAAGGCGCCAAATCCCGCCATCAGAACGACGACGGACAGGAGAAAGCGGTCATCGCCGGTAAGGCGAAGGCGTTGACCACCGAGCCGCTTTGCATCTGAAAGATCGCGATCCGCCCGCCGACGTTGAAGATCACCCGTTTGCGGTCGGGCGCGTTGGTGGCGCGGACTTCGGCACTGTCCAGAAGGCGGAACCAGCCCCAGGGCCCGTCCTTGGTCACCGCACTTTCACCACCGGCCAGAGGTGGCGTGAAGGTCACCTGCGCGACGCCAACCGCACCCGGCCAGGCAATCGCCGTGGGCAACGGCTGGCCTGCGTTCTGGGCGAAGGTCACATTCTGGCCGTCGATGGTCAGCACGACCTGTTGGGCATTGGGGTCCAGCGCCACTGGCGTGATCTGGAACGGCACTGCCGGGTTGGGGCCGTTGGTGAAGAAGGCGTCCTTGATTTCAGAGGCCGCCTGCAACTGCGCCAGCACGGCGGGCGAGATGCCGAGATCGGCGCCGTTGACCGGCTTCCAGGTCCAAGGTTTCTTGGAGGTGTCGATCAGGTCCTTGAGGCTGGAGATCATGAAAGCGTCGATCAGCCCGCCCGGCCCGAACAGCTTTTGAAAGTCGGCCATCGACATGTCGGCGGCGGCCCGCTTGTCAAAGGGATAATGCTTGGCGGTCGCCTGGGTGCAGAACGGCAGGACCGCCTGTTGCCAGGCCGAGTTGATCGAGGCGCGGGTGCCATCCGCAGTGATGCCCGCACCGCCGGTGGTGATCTGGCTGGCCCAACGGGCAAGCGGCCCTTGCACCTGTGCGGCCGCCTGCTGCAAGGCCGCGAGGCTGTCATTGCCCGCCCCGGTGGTTGCGGCCGTGTTGCCGTGGAAGGCGATCTTGTTGAGATCCTGATAGACCTGGGTCAACGACGCCATCAGATTGTCCAACTGTGACGGTTGCTTGTCGGCGCGCAGCACCAGTTGGTGCAGCCATGAAAAGCGCTCTTCGACGTAGGCGCCGGGCGGCTTGGGCGGCGGCGCGTTGGATTCGGTCGCCGACTCCTTCAACGCCTCCAGCAAAAGGCGAGTCCGGACGCTGGCCTTGTCCTCAATGGCACTGGTGACCACGATGTTGGTCGAGTCCTTGCCGAGCTTGGTGGTATCGACGGCGACCGCTGTGGCGGTGAGCTGGGTCTCCTTGTCAACCGCATCCAGAATGTTGACGATGGGCGAAGTTGGGCCGGACAGGATATTGGTCACTTCGACCGCCTGTTTCAGGCTTGCCATCGGCACGACGTCGATATCGCCCAGCATCTGGTCATAGCGGGCGATGAAGTCGTTGTAATAGAGGTCGAGCACATCACGGGTGATCGCGGCCAACGCTGCCTTGGACTGATCGGTCTTGACTTTGGGCCCCAGCACCCAGCTGTCGCGCTGAATCGTTTCGGCCACGCCCAGCGCCTGATCCTTGAAGACATTGTTGAAGCCGTCATAGGTGAAGATGCCTTCGATCCCCTCGCTCAGCGGCTTGCCGGAGGTGCGCACGAAGGCTTTGTCGAGGTTCGGTCCGCCAATGTCGGTCAGACGGAAAGGTGGCAGAGCCTCGGCCTCGGGCGTGTGCAGGATGCCGTTGTAGACGCGCTGGGCGATGGGCATGTCGGCAAGGATCTTCTGTGCCTGTTCGACCAGCGGGCCGTTCAGGGCGATCTCTTGCATCGGCTGGCCGATCAGCGCCTGCAGATGGAACGAAAGGTCGGCGCGCAGGGCGTCGTTTTCGGTGCCGGGATAGGCCAATTGCCAATCGGCCTGCATCCACTCTTTGACCTGATCGGCGTTCATCGGGCCCTGCAGGCCCAGCATCAGATAGACCTTGAGCGCGTCATAGAGGATCGAGGGGTTGTTGACGTTGCTGGAAATCTGCCCTTCAAGCCGCAATAGAAGCCTTGGCAGGAACACCGCGTTCAGGGCCGCGCGGTAGCTTTGCCCGGTGCGGTTGGCCATGCCAGCGCCCTGATACAGGCCCCAGCGCAGTTTGTATTCCGGGCTGAACGGGCTTGCCGCCTTGGGGTCGATGGTGGCGGGAATAGGGTTGACCGGCATCGCACGCAGGATATTCAGCGCCGGGACAGCGACAGACACGTCGCTGTCGGCCACCGGATTGCCCGGAATGGTCGCCGCCGCCGCCTTGTAGTCCGTCACCTGACCGGCCACGCTGGTCATCAGGTCGACGTTGCCAAGATAGCTGCGCGCCCACAGACCACCCGTCACGGCCGCGATGATCACCGTCGCGGCAATGGCAATGCGTTTGGACCAGCGATAACGCCGTTCGACCTTGTCGTCAGCGGAAACCAGACCCGCTTCGGGAAAGATCACCTCGGTGAAAAGTTTGGTCAGGAAGAACGACCGACCGGTGCCACGGCCCGAACCGATGGCCTGCCGCCCGATGCCGAAGGTGCGGGCCATGCCCATCATCAGACGGTCGATCGGCGTGCCTTCCTGTGTGCCCGAGGTGAAATAGACCCCGCGCAGCATCTGGCGATCCTCATAGCGGCTTTCCTGAAATACCGCGTCCAGAAATGCCTTGGCCGTGCCGCGTACCGAGGCGACCTGCGCCGGGAAGCCCGCAATCAGGCTGCGGCGCTGATGGTCGGTTTCCTGCTGCATCCGCTCCAAGAGCTGGGCGTTCAACTGCGACAGCAGGGCTGCGAACTCATTGTCAAAGGCGGCAATCGGTGAGGCGTCGTCCTTTTTGCCCTTGCCCTTCTCGGGAGGCAGGGTAAAGCCCCAGACCTGTTCACGCTCTTCCTTGCCAAGGTTGTCGAAATACTCGGTAAAGCCCGCGATCATGTCGGCCTTGGTGAACAGCACGTAAATCGGGAACCGCACCCCCAGCTTTTCACGCAATTCGGCCAGACGACGCCGCACGGCCATGGCATGACCCTTCTGGGTCGCCTCGTCCTGCAACGACAGGTCGCTGAGCGAAATCGCGATCATCGCCCCATTGATCGGCTGGCGGATGCGATGCTTTTTCAAGAGGTTGAGAAAGCCGAGCCAGGCTGCGTTGTCGGCATCTGCATCGCTTTCCTGCGTGGTGTAGCGCCCGGCCGTGTCGATCAGCACGGCGGTGTCGGTGAACCACCAGTCACAGTTGCGCGTGCCACCCACCCCGCCGATCGCCGATTTGCCGAACTCTTCCGCCAGCGGAAATTGCAGGCCAGAATTGACAATCGCCGTGGTCTTGCCTGCGCCCGGTGGTCCGATCATCACGTACCATGGCAATTCATAGAGCGAGCGCCGCCCGCCCTTGGATTTTTTCAGCTTGGAGATTGCCGACCGCATCTTGTCGCGCAGCTCCGACAGCTCCGCCGTGACCACCTCGTTGTCGTCGCTGGCGGCCTC
>JANXPK010000629.1 GCA_025357355.1 Rhodobacterales bacterium | reverse complement strand
GCCTCGGCCCGGTAGGCGCCCATGGTCCAGTCGCCCTTGAAGCCCGCGGCCCGCACGAAATTTTCGTACAGCTTGGCGCCCTTTGGGGTGTGGTGCACCTCGGGGTGGAACTGCACGGCATAAAAGCGCCGGGCGGGGTCGGCGGTGATGGCCAAAGGCGCGTTGGGCGAGGTGCCGTAAACGGTGAAACCCGGAGCGATTTCAGAGACATGGTCGCCGTGGCTCATCCAGACCTGCTCGCGACCCTCCGTAAACCAGCCGTCCAGAAGAGGCAAAGCGGCGGTGGTCGGGGTCACGTAGGCGCGGCCAAATTCGGCGGTGCCTTGGCCGCGTTCGACGCGACCACCCAAAAGGTGCATCATCACCTGCTGGCCGTAGCAGATGCCGAGGATCGGCACGCCAAGGTCGAACACCGACGGGGGCGGCATCGGCGCGCCCTCGGCAAAGACCGAGGCCGGGCCACCCGACAGGATCACGGCCTTGGGGGCGAAGGACGCCAGAAAGCCGTCCGTCACCTTGTTGTAGGGATGGATTTCGCAATAGACATGCAGCTCGCGCAGGCGGCGCGCGATCAATTGCGTCACCTGACTGCCGAAATCGATGATCAGAAGGCGGTCGTGTTGGGTCATGCGCCCGCGTAGCCAATCGGCAGCGGCGGTGCAAGGGGTGAGGCTGGGGGTTTTCTAGCTTCACCGGCCGCGCGATGCGCGCTGCGTTCTTCGCGGAAAACCTCCACTGGAGGTTTTCTGATCGCTCATCACCCCCGGAGGATTTTTATGAAAAGATGAAAGGGGTCGGTTTTGGGCTTTATCCATGTCGGTTTTGGAGCGCAAGCGGCGCATTCAGGGGGCGGTATGGCGGGCGTTGGCGGCATAACGGGGCAAACTTTCAAGGATGCAGATCATGAGCGATACGGGTGTGCGGCGCGCGCGCGGCGGTGGCGGGGCGACGCGGCGGGCGGAGCGGACGGCGGTGAGCTTTGAGACGGCGAAATTCATTCAGCGCAATATCCCGAATTTCGAGATCCTGAACGAAGAGGCCTTGCAAATCATCGAATGGAATGCCGAAACCGTCCTGGAAGAGATCGGGGTGAATTTCGTCGAAAACCCCGCCGCCCTGCAGCGCTGGCGCGACGCCGGAGCGGACGTGAAGGGAGAGCGGGTGCATATTCCGCGGGGATTGGCGCGCAAGCTGTGCGCAACTGCGCCGAAGACCTTTACGCAATATGCCCGCAACCCCGAGCGCAATGTCGAAATTGGCGGGCGGGGTCTGGTGCTGGCGCCGGTTTACGGGCCGCCCTTCGTGCGCGATGCTGCCGGTGGCCGGCGCTATGCCACGCTGGCCGATTTCCAGAACTTCGTTAAGCTTGGCTACATGTCGAAATGGCTGCACCATTCGGGCGGCACGGTCTGTGAGCCGACGGACATTCCGGTCAACAAGCGGCATCTGGACATGGTGCTGGCGCATATGACGCTGTCGGACAAGCCATTCATGGGATCGGTGACCGAGCCGAGCCGGGCCGCCGATTCGGTGGCGATGGCCAGGATCCTGTTCGGGGCGGATTTTGTCGACCAGAACACGGTGATCACCAGCCTGATCAATATCAACTCACCCATGACATTCGACGGCATCATGATGGGCGCGATGGAGGTTTATGCGGCGGCAGGTCAGGCGACCATCGTGTCGCCCTTCATCGTTGGTGGGGCAATGGCGCCGGTGACGGTGGCAGGCACGCTGACGCAGGTCTTGGCCGAGGTGCTGGCGGGGGTGGCCTACAACCAGTTGGTGCGGCCGGGTGCACCGGTGATCGCGGGGGCCTTTGTGACCTCGATCGACATGAACTCGGGGGCGCCGACCTTCGGGACGCCCGAGGCCGCGCATATCACTTATGGCGCGGGGCAGTTGGTGCGTCGTCTGGGGTTGCCTTACCGGTCGGGTGGTGCGTTCTGCGGGTCCAAGTTACCGGATGCCCAGGCGGCCTATGAAAGCGCCAACTCGTTGAACATGGCGCTGCTGGCGGGGGTCAACTTCATGCTGCACGCCTGTGGCTGGCTGGAGGGCGGGCTGGTCAGTTCCTATGAGAAATTCGTCATGGATGCGGATCAACTGGGCATCCTGCATCATCTGGCACAGGGCGTGCATATGGACGTGAACGGGCAGGCGATGGATGCGATCCGCGAGGTAGGACCGGGCGGGCACTATCTGGGCTGCGAGCACACGCAGGCAAACTTCAAATCGGCGTTCTGGCGCAGCGATCTGTTCGATTACAAGCCCTATGAGACCTGGGCCGAAGAGGGTGCGCGCGACACTCAGGCGCTGGCGACCGAACGGGTGGCCAAGATGCTGGGCGATTATCAGCAACCATCCCTGGATGAGGGTGTGAACGAGGCGCTGCATGATTATGTGGCGCAGCGCAAGGCCGGAATGCCGGACGCCTTCATCTGATTGAACGGATTAGGGAAACAATCGGGCCCGCGCAGTCGATATGGATTGCGCGGGCTTTGCTTTGGGGATCAGGCCACGACTGCGCGCGGCAACAGGCGCACCTCGCTCATCAGGGCGATGAGAATCTCGATATGGCGGGTGACCGAATAGCTGGCTTCGCCGGAGCGGCGGATTTGCTCCAGCCGCTCTTCTTCGCTCAAAAGCCTGCGCACGGCGCGGTCGGGTGAGGGTTGCGCGTTCAGAAGGCGGCGCAAATCGCGGTCGCGACGGTAATCGGCCAGGCCACAGCGGGCGGCGCGGATCAACAATTGCGGGCGGCGCAGTTCGGCAAGCAGGGCGCGAAAATCGGTCATGGAAGACTCCTTGAAGTTGCTTTCGCATCCTGCACCATTACAACCTAGCGTTGCATAAGTGCCATTTCGGCCGCACGCTGGTTTCTGCTTTGTTTAGGAATTAGAAACAATTATCGGCACAAGTGAAATTATTAACGAAAGAGTAACCAATGCCACTCAGGGTTGTAAAAGTTCATAAACCGAACATTTGCCTGAAGACTCCACCAGGTGATGAACCAATGCGACCGCAACTGAGCCCTGACTTTCTCTTGCCTGCCTGGTTGCCACCAGCAGTACGGCTTTACCTCGACCATACCGAAGACGGGTTGTCCCTGCGCGCCATTGCCCGGCGTGACGGACGCCATGCCTCGACGGTGCTGCGACAGGTGCGCCGCTACGAGGTGCGACGGGACGATCCCTTGCTGGACGAAGCGCTGCAATCCTTGTCGCGCAATACCCATGCCGAGGGGCAGGCGCCGATCAAAATCGCCTCAGACGCAAAGGACGCACCCACCATGTCGGCACCGCTTCGCCACGCTACCTTGACCATCGACGAACCCACGATCCTGAGAGAGGGCCGCCGCATCTTGCGCCGTCTGGCAGAGCCGGGCTCGGTGCTGGCCATTGCACCCGACATGGAAAAAGCGGTGGTGATGCGCGAATTTCCCGATGGCCGCACGGCGCGCACCGGGGTGGTTGAACGCGCCGTGGCGCAGGCCTTTGCGCTGAAGGACTGGATCACCTGCCGCAAGGCGGGCCGGGTCGCCAGTTACGAGCTGTCGGCGACCGGACGCTCGGCGCTCAAACGCATGATGGAGGATGAGGAGGCAGGCCGTGTCGGCATGGCAGAGGCGGCGGCGCCCTTTGGCGCGCAGCATGGCGACTGGGGCACGCGCGAGATCACCGGGGAAGAGGGCAGCAGGCGGGTCCGCTACAACCTTGCCGAAAGCCCGGTTGCGGTGCTGGGGCGGCGACGCGACAAGGATGGCCGGGCGTTTCTGGAACCTGAACTGATCGAGGCGGCAGAGCGGTTGCGCGAAGACTTCGAACTGGCGCAGATGGGGCCGCGCGTGGCGCAGAACTGGGACCGGTTTCTGACCTCGGGCGACCGCGGCAATTTCCATTCCGACAGCAGCGGGGCCGAAGGACCACGGGCCGCGCGTGACCGGGTGGCACTGGCGCTACGCGATCTGGGGCCGGGGTTGGGCGACGTGGCGCTGCGCGTCTGTTGCTTTCTGGAAGGCATCGAGGCGGCGGAGCGGCGAATGGGTTGGGCCGCGCGGTCGGGCAAGATCGTGCTGCGCATCGCCCTGCAGCGCCTGCGGCGGCATTATGACGAGATCTATGGCCGTTCGGGTCCACTGATCGGGTAGGTGGACCGAAACCCGGTCGCGTCTTGGCGACCGGGCGGCGACAAGCGGGCGATTCTCGGCTATCCTTCCGCAAAGCGCGCCCTGCGCCACAATGGGGAGCCGTTCATGCAAATCTCAGCCACCGTCTGTGCGACAGTTGCCCTGATCCTTGCTGCAACGCCCGTTCTGCCCGATGCGACCAATGCAGCACCGGTCATCATCCTGACCAAGACGCCGTTCGATTGGTCCGATGCGGCTTGGGTCACCAACATTGCCCGGATTGCCATCGCCCAGATTCAGCTCAACTATTCGGCGGGCGGGCTGACGGCCTATGCCATCGCCGCAGCACCCAATGGCAACTGGGGCATCGCACCATTCCCAAGGGCGGCTCGGTCCTGGGCAACAGCGCCGATTTGGCCCGCATGGCGCTGGAGGAGTGCGAATATAGCAACTTCATGCCGTGCTATCTGATTGCGTTGAACGGCTTTTCGACCCGCGACGGCAATGGCGACTATGCCCAGCAACCCCAGATGCTTGACCCCGAGCCGAAGCGGTTCGACTACACCCGGGTTCCCTTCGTGACCGAGGCCGACCGCCGCAGCTTGCGGCAAAATCTTTAGGTCGCCGGTCCCAAAGCTTGAGCGCTGTCAACCGGCGGCTACTGGACCTACGAGACTGCCTCGACCCTGATTGAGGCGATCACCAAGGCATCGACAGAATGCAAGACGAGCAACGGCGGCGACGACTGCACGCTTTATGCCGTCAACAAGACGGTGGTGATGGACTTTTCCCGCTGACTTTGGCGACCTGCGGCGGGGGCACAACCGCCCCCCGCCGCAGGCATCTCGCCTCATTCCGCCCGGGTGAACCCGGCCATATGCAGCACACCAGCCACCGCCCCACCGGCCAGCGGCGCCACGATGTAGATCCACAATTGCGCCAGCGCATCACCGCCGACAAAGATCGCCGGAGCCAGCGAGCGTGCGGGGTTGACCGAGGAGCCGGAAATATTGATGCCTGCCAGATGAATGACCATCAGGGTCAGACCAATCGCCAGGCCTGCCAGCGCGCCGGCCCCATTTTCCGCGGTTGCGCCCAGAATCACGGTGACAAACAGGAAGGTGGCGACAAACTCGAAGATGATCGCCGCAGTTTGCCCATGCGCGCCGACCGTGGTCTGTCCCAAACCGCCTGCTGCGGTGCCTCCCATGGCCATGATCACCACTATCGCCAGCACCGCGCCCACGACTTGCGCCACCACATAGCCGACAAAGTCGCCGACCGACATGCGGCCCGCCGTCAGCATCCCGATCGACACCGCCGGATTGAGATGGGCGCCCGAGATCGCGCCTATTCCGTAGGTCGCCGCAACGACGCCCAGACCGAAGGCCATCGCAATCCCCAGCTTGCCGATGTCCGCGCCCATGAAGACGATGGCGCAAGAGCCGAAGAACACCAGAATGAAGGTCCCGATGACCTCCGCGATCAGTTTTCTTGTCATCAATCCCTTCCTCTCGCCGTTCGGGCGATTTGCTGTTCCTGTTCAGTCGCGTTTTGTCTCTTTAGCAGCCTGCGGGCCAAATTCACGGGGAAAGTTTGCGCCCGCCTAGCCCGCCTTCTTTATCGTCGTCGCCACCCCTTTGAACGTGCGGGCGGCGGTGTCGAAGGTCTTGGCAATGGCGGCGATCATCTTTTCGATCTTGGCCTTGTCCTTGGAATTGTCGATGGCATCCTTGAACTTCTTCTCCGCCGTCGCATAGTCGTCCGCGATGCCCTTGAGCGCCAGCAGCGCCACCTGAGCCGATTTCAGGAACGGCGCCGCCGCTTTCAAGTCGGTTTCCGCCTCGGTCATCGCCTGTTTGCAATCGTCATCGACCTTTTTGCCCAGCGCCAGCGATTTTGAGGTGTTCAGCTTGATGTTTCGGTCCACGAAAAGCTGCGGCATTTCAGTTGCGTCTTTCTTGCGCTCTTGCTCCGCGGGCGCCTCAGTGAGGATCTTGTCGATCGTTTTCATGTAGTTGTCGACATAGGTGCGCTGGTATTTGTTCGGCTTGGTGCCGTATTCGATCACCTTTTGCAAGGATTTGTAGTCGGCTTCGAGCGTCGCCTTCAGCGCCTCGATCTCTTTCTTGCTTTCGGACTTGTCCTTGCGCGACTTGAGGTCCTTTTCGATCTTGGCGTGGAGGGTTGCAATGCTGTTGGATGTCGTAGTGGCCTCAGCACAAAATGCGTCAAGGTCTTTCAGTGCGGTCACAAAGAAGCCGACGACCTTGTCCA
>JANXPK010000596.1 GCA_025357355.1 Rhodobacterales bacterium | reverse complement strand
TCCTCGACCAAGGGGCAGACCCAATAAGCCTGCCGCCCCTCGGTCACCGCCTGACGCAGATGCGCCACCACTTCGTCAATCCGACCCTGCGCAATCAGCGCGGTCTTGATCGGCAAGCGCCCCGGCGGCTTTTCATCGAGGATCGAAATATCCATGTCACCATAGGACGCCAGCGCCAGCGAGCGCGGTATCGGCGTGGCCGTCATCACCAGGACGTCAGCCGCCTGCCCCTTGGCGCCCAGTTCCATGCGCTGTTCCACTCCAAAGCGGTGCTGTTCATCGACGATGGCCAGCCGCAAGTCGGCGAACTCCACGTCTTTCTGGAACACAGAGTGGGTCCCGACCAGAATGGGAATGCGCCCGGCAGCCAGATCTTCCAGCTTCATCTGGCGCTCGACGCCTTTGTCGCGCCCCGTCAATAGTTCCAGCCGCACCCCGGCCGTGCGGGCAAGCGGGGCGAGCGCGTCGAAATGCTGACGCGCCAGCAGTTCGGTCGGCGCCATCATCACCCCCTGCCCGCCCGCCTCCACCCCGATCAGCAGCGCAAGAAACGCGACCAGCGTCTTGCCTGACCCGACATCGCCCTGCAAAAGCCGGTTCATCCGCATCGGCGACTTCATGTCGTCTGCAACCTCAGCCACCGCCCGCGTCTGCGCGTTGGTCAGCGGATAGGGCAGATCTTGCAAAACCTTGGCCTGCAATGCCCCGGTGCCGACACTTGACGCCCCCTTGCCACGCCGCATCGAAGCCCGGGCCAGTGACAGGGTCAGCTGATGGGCGAACAACTCATCATAGGCCAGTCGTTGCCTTGCGGGCGCGGTGTGCGCGATGTCCTGCGGACCCATCGGCGCATGGACTGTGGCGAGAGCCGCCCGACAAGAAGGCCAGCCCTGCCGGGCGAGCAGCGGCGGATCGATCCATTCGGAAAAATCCGGACAGCGTTCAAGGGCCGCGGCCACCCCCTTGACCACCAGCTTCTGGGTGATCCCGGCGGTCATCGGATAGACCGGCTCAAAGCCAGGCAAACCGGCCGCCTCTTCCGGTCGCAGCACGTGATCGGGATGGACCATCTGGGCGACCCCATCGAAAAGCTCGACCTTGCCCGATACGACCCGGCGCTGTCCGGTGGGCAGCAGGCCGTGCAGAAAATCGCCCTTGGCGTGGAAATAGACCAAGATGAATTCAAGCTTGGCGTCGCGCACCATCACCCGGTAGGGCCGCCCCCTCGCAGCTGGCGGAAAATGCCCCCCGACTTCGACCTCGACCGTCACGGTGGCGGGCAAGGCTACATCCCGAACTGAGGCTTGCAGTGTCCGGTCAATCCCCGAATACGGCAGCAGGAATAGAAGGTCCTTCGGCCGCGTCACCCCCAAATTGGCAAAGCTTTTGGCCGCACGTGGCCCCACGCCTTTCAGCGTTTCCAGTTCGGAAAACAGGGGAAACAGAATCTCTGGTCGGCTCACGTCGAGCCCGCGAGCGCCAGCCAGGCGTCCTCATCGATGATCCTGATCCCCAAAGCCTCCGCGGCCTTGGCCTTGGAGCCTGCGCCGGGTCCGGCAATCACCAGATCAGTCTTGGCCGATACCGATCCGGCCACCTTGGCCCCCATAGCCTCGGCCCGGGCCTTGGCTTCGGCCCGGCTCATCTTTTCCAATGTGCCGGTGAAGACCAGGGTGAGGCCCGCGACCGGCGAATTTGCCGCCGCGCGAGGTGCCACCGGCTGGACCCGCAACTCGGCGACCAATGCGTCAATTGCGCGACGTTCGGCTGGATTCTGCATGGCCATTGTCAGACTGCCCGCCATGACATCGCCAACCCCGCCGATGGTGATCAATTCCTGCCACTGCGGATTACCCGGAGCGGCAATGCTGGCAGCCGCCTCGAAGGCAGACCAGGTCGTGTAGTGGCGTGCGAGCAGACCTGCCGCCTGTTCGCCGATGTGCCGGAAGCCGAGTGCAAAGATAAGCCTGTCCAGCGGGATGTCACGTTTCGCCTCGATCGCGGCGAAAAGGTTCGAAACGGACTTGTCACCAAATCCATCGCGATTTTTAAGCCTTTTCAGATGGTTCTGCGCGTCTCTTGACGCAAGTGTAAAGATGTCCGCCGGGGTTTTCACCGGCATGTCGGCATCGTTGAAGAAAAGCTCGATCTGCTTGGCGCCGAGACCTTCGATGTCAAATGCGGCACGGGAAACGAAATGTTTCAACCGCTCAACGGCCTGAGCCGGGCAAATAAGCCCACCGGTGCAGCGGCGCACGGCGTCACCGTCTTCGCGCACGGCGGGTGAGTCGCATTCCTGGCAAATCTGCGGGAATACAAAGGCTTGCGCGTCGGGGTTGCGTTTTGAGATATCGACGTCCGCGACTTTGGGAATGACATCTCCGGCGCGGTAAACCTGTACCCAGTCGCCGACGCGAATGTCCTTGCCGTCGCGGATGGGCCCGCCTTTGGCGTCGCGACCAGCGATGTAATCCTCGTTGTGCAAAGTCGCATTCGACACAACGACCCCGCCGACCGTGACGGGCTGCAGTCGCGCAACTGGAGACAGGGCTCCGGTTCGGCCGACCTGAATGTCGATCGCCAGCAGTCTGGTCCAGGCCAGTTCGGCGGGAAACTTGTGTGCGATGGCCCAGCGTGGCGTCGTCGAACGAAAACCGAGACGCGTCTGGAGCGCCAGGTCGTTGACCTTATAAACGACACCGTCGATGTCATAGCCCAAGGTCGCGCGTTGCGCTTCGATGCGCCGGTAATGCTCCAGCAAGTCCCCGGCGTTCGCACACAGCACGGTCAAGGGATTCACCTGAAACCCTAGGTCCCCCAACCGGCCAATAGCCGCCTTTTGCGTATCCCCCAACGGAGCAGAAAGTTCGCCCCAGGCATAGGCAAAGTGGCGCAGTGGTCGGGAGGCCGTGATCGCCGGGTCTAGTTGTCGAAGCGATCC
The DNA here is from genome assembly GCA_025357355.1 of Rhodobacterales bacterium. GTDB lineage: Bacteria > Pseudomonadota > Alphaproteobacteria > Rhodobacterales > Rhodobacteraceae > Stagnihabitans. Next base: position 1,126 of record JANXPK010000596.1, on the reverse strand, counting down.
GGCGGCAGCATTGCGTGGGTTGGCAAAGGGCTTTTCGCCCTGTTCACCCTGTTTGAGGTTGAGAGCGGCGAAATCGGCATGACTCATATAGACCTCGCCACGCACCTCAAGAACATCTGGCGCGCCAACGATCCGCCGGGGAATGTCTGGAATGGTCAGGACATTTGCGGTGACGTCCTCGCCGGTCTCGCCGTCACCTCTGGTCGCAGCCTGCACCAGCCGCCCTGCCTCGTAGCGCAACGACAGCGACAGGCCGTCGATCTTGGGTTCTGCGGTGAAGGTGATTGCGTCGTCGCGGCCAAGAAACTTGTGGATACGTTCATCGAAATCAAACACGTCCTGATCCGAAAACGCATTCTCGAGGCTCAGCATCCTGATGCTGTGGGCGATCTTGCCAAAACCAGAGCCGACTGGCGCGCCAATCATTTCGGAAGGACTGTCGGCGCGCTTGAGGGCGGGAAATCTGGCTTCGATCGCGGCATTCCGCTGCTTCAGCCTATCATAGTCGGCGTCTGACAGGTCCGGGGCGTCTTTCGCATGATAGGCGAGATTTGCTGCTGCAATCTCGGCACCCAGCCGCGCGAGTTCAAGCTGGGCTGCATCCTCAGACAGCGCATCCACTGCCAGGTCGTGTGTCGACTTGGTGGCCATTCGCATCCCCCCTTTTGGCGCAAAGGTAAGGGGGGACGCGCGTCAGGTCCAGTGTCAGGCAGATGCCGCGAGCTTGCCTTCGGCAACAATACCGGGCTCGCGCAGGACGTAACCACGTCCCCACACGGTTTCGATGTAGTTTTGCCCGCTGGTCGCCTCTGCCAGCTTCTTGCGCAGCTTGCAGATGAAGACGTCGATAATCTTGAGCTCTGGCTCATCCATCCCGCCGTACAGATGGTTGAGAAACATCTCCTTTGTCAGGGTGGTCCCCTTGCGCAGCGACAAAAGCTCGAGCATCTGGTATTCTTTGCCGGTCAGATGAACCGCCGCCCCCTCGACATCGACCGTCTTGGCATCGAGGTTGACATTGACAATCCCAGTGCGGATGACAGATTGAGAATGCCCTTTTGACCGGCGGATGATCGCATGAATGCGGGCGACCAGTTCTTCACGGTGGAAAGGTTTGGTCAGATAA
>JANXPK010000573.1 GCA_025357355.1 Rhodobacterales bacterium | reverse complement strand
GTCATAGGAATAGGAATAGCCCAGCGACGAGGTAAGTTGGGTGCCCGTTTCGGCCTGCAGGATGGTCGAAGAGCCGGGATTGGCTTCATCGACCGTCGTTGTCGTCGGATCGTCGGCTCTGGGCAGATCGACATTCGAGATGGTGTCGGTCGACAGGTTGTAGTTGAGGCTCAGCCGGCTGAAATCGGACAGCGGAAATCCGATTGATGGCGAGACCGCAGTGAGATGGGTGTCATAAAAGGCGTGATCGTGGCTGGTGGAGTTGTCCTGGGCCGAGAACCCGAAGGCGACGTCGCGACCAAGGAAGGCCGGATCGGAGAACTCCAGATAGCTATCCACCGATGACGTGCCCGAGGCTACGTTGACCTTAAGGCTTTGGCCACGGCCCAGAAAGTTGGGCTCACCAAAGCCGAGGTTGAGGCCGAAGCCGGACGAAATGCCGTAGGTCGCGCCGAAGCTGAGCGAGCCGGTGGGCTGCTCGGTCACGACGACCTTGACCACGGCCTGTTCAGCGGCGGTGCCCGGCTGCGATGTGACCTGCACATCCGAGAAGTAGCCCAACGCGCGGATGCGGGCGGCAGCCTGGCGAATTTCGGCGGGGTTCAGGGGATCGCCTTCCACGGTATGGAACTGGCGACGCACCACCGAGTCGAGGGTGGTGGTGTTGCCTTCGATGTCAATGCGCTGGACAAAGACCTTTTCGCCCCGGGTGATGGCAAAAGTGACGTCGAGCGTGCCATTGCGGTCGTTGCGGGTGATGCGCGGATCGACCTTGATGAAGTTCAGGCCCTTTTTCAGCGCCACCGCTTCCATCGCCGTCACATTATTGTCGACGACGTTGGGCGAATAGGTCACGCCGCTGCGCAGGCGGCGCACCTTGTCGAAATCGGCCACATTCAACCCCGGAACCTCGGAGATCGTGGTGACGGTGCCGATCTTGAAGCTGCGGCCTTCCTGGATGGTGAAGGTCAGGAACTGGGCATCGCGTTCACGGGAATATTCGGCGGTGGCATCCAGCAGCTTGAAGTCAAGATAGCCGCGCGACAGGTAGAAGTCGTGCAACAGCACCTTGTCCAGTTCCAGCCTGGTTTCGCTGAAACTGTCGCGCTGGATCAGGGCATGCAGGATGCCAGCCTGTTTGGAATTCAGCACCTGACGCAGCCGGTAGTCCGAGAAATCGCGGTTGCCGATGAAGTTGAGGCGCTGAATTTCGGCCACCGCCCCTTCGGTGATCTCGAACACCAGATCGACGCGGTTGTTGGTCAGCCGGATGATGCGCGGCGTGATGGTGGCGGCGATGCTGCTTTTGCTGCGGTAGAGTTCGGCAATGGCGGCGGCGTCGGCTTCGGCCTGGGCGGGGGAATAGACCAGACGGGCCCGCGATTTGGTGACTGCGATCAGATCGTCGTCCTTGAGGCGCTTGTTGCCCTGATAATCAACGATATCGAGCATCGGCAGTTCCTTGACCCGGATCACCAGGGTCTGGCCTTGCGGCTCCAGCGTCACCGTCTCGAACAGGCCCGCATTGACGATGCGCTGATAGGCGTCGTTGAGGGCGGCGCCGGTGATCGGCTTGCCTTTGGGCAGCGCGGCGTAGGACAGGATGGTGGCGGCATCGACGCGGGTGTTGCCCTCGATCCTGATGGCGGAGAAGCTGTAAGTCTGGGTCTGGGACGCGGGTTGTACCGGGGGCTGGGTCGGGGTCTCTTCCGTGCCCAGTGACAGGTCTTGCGATTGGGCCGGAAAGGCGAGGGTCAGACCGGCAAATGCCAACAGGACCGCCATGACCAAAGCGGGCAGCTGGCGATCATTGCGCGCTGTAAGCCAAAGCCTGGCGCTTGCCATGATCCTCATATTCCGCCCCGTTCGGTCAACCTATCCGGGCCTGACTAGCTTTTCGCCACCGGCTTGTCAAAAGCCCGCAGGCCCCCGATTGCGCCTGTCAGCCCATGCGGGCGGGTTTCAGCGTAAAAACCTGTGGATAGTTTTGAGGAAGCCCCATTTGTCCGGGGTTTGGCAGACTTTGTGCATGCGCCCTGCACTCCCTTCAGCGGCACAGGAACAGATCGTTGGAAAACGCAAACAGCATCAGGCTCAGCAAAAGCGCGAAGCCCACCGTCATCAGGATCTGCAAGGCGCGCACGTTTGGTGCGCGGCGGGCCACGGCCTCGTACAGAAAGAACACCAGATGGCCGCCGTCCAGAACCGGGATCGGCAACAGATTGGCCAGACCGATGGTCAGCGACATGAAGGCGAGCGTGCCGATGAAGCTTTCAAGGCCGGATTTCATCGCGGCAGACGCCGCCTTGGCCATGCCGATGGGGCCGGCCATGTTGCAGGTGCTGATGGCGCCGCGCAGCATCTGGGCCACGGCGTTGAAGTTCAGCTTTGCGGTCAGCCAGCTTTGTTCGAACGCCTGCCCCGCCGCCTCGGTCAGGGTGGCGCTGCGGACCTCGGGGTCAAACAACATCTGGCCACTGACTCCGATCAGCCATTTGGACTCGATGGTGCCGTCCGCTTTGGGCAGATCAAGCCGGGTCGGCGACAGCGACAGGTTCAGCGTCTTGCCATCCCGCAAGATCGACAGCGCCACCGGTTTGCCCTCGGACGCGCTGACGAGGGGCGGCATCTGGTCAAAACCGGCGATGCTCTGGCCATTCACAGTCAGAAACAGATCGCCCTTTTGCAGTCCCGCGGCCTCGGCAGCCGATTTGGGATAGACGGCCGTGACCAGCGGCGGCCGCGGGTTGGGGCCCGGCAGGGTCAGGGTCTGGCCACCGCGCTGCACCACGTAGGTGACCTGCGGCTGGTCCTTCAGCGTGTCAGCCAGATCGCCCAACTGCTTGAAACTGGTGATCTCCCGGCCGTTCAGCGACAGGATGCGGTCACCGGGCTGGAACGGGTTGGGGCCTGTGGGCATGGCGGTGACCCCGCCGATGACCGGGTCATCTTGGGCTACGCCCGAATGCAGGATCAGTCCAAACGACAGGATCAGCGTCAGTGCCACGTTGAAGGCGGGCCCCGCCAGAACCGTGGCCGCCCGTGCCCACAGGGGGGCGCCCTGCATGGTGTGGCGACGCTCTTCGGCTGACAGACCGCTGGGCAGCGCGCCGGGCCGCGAGGCGGCGTCGGCATCGCCGAGAAACCGCACATAGCCGCCGAAAGGCAGCGCCGCGACCTGCCAGCGTGTGCCGCGCTTGTCGATCCGGCTCCACAGCGGGCGGCCGAAACCCAGCGAGAACACCTCGGCGTGAATGCCGCACCACCGACCGACGATGTAGTGGCCAAACTCGTGCACTGTGACGATGATCACGATGACCACCAGCAAGGCAATCACCGCCTGAACCCCGCCACCCAGGGCCTGTACCAAAGACGTCAGATCCAAATCCTACCCCTACCCTGCTTGATTGGCGAGCCTGCGGGCCAGTTGGTCCATGCCGAGCACGTCTTCCAATGTCGTCGCGGCTTTTGCAAGGCTGGCTTCGGTTGAAACCTTGTCCAGCGTGGCCTCGACCAGTCCGGCCATGTCCATGAAACCGATTGCTCCCGCGATGAACTTGTCAAGCGCCACCTCTTTTGCAGCGTTGAACGCGGCCCCGGCGAGACCGCGCACGGCCATCACCTCACGTGCCAGCCGCAAAGCGGGATAGCGCGCAAGGTCAGGGGCGCGGAACGTCAGCGCCCCGATGGCGGCAAGGTCAAGGCGGGCGACCGGCAATGGCTGGCGCGTCGGCCAGTTCAGCGCATAGCCGATGGCGTGGCGCATGTCGGTGGCGCCCAGATGCGCCATGACCGCGCCGTCGTGATAGCCGACCATGGCGTGGATCAGCGATTCGGGGTGGATGATGACCTCGACCTGCGCGGGTTCGATCCCGAAAAACTCGCGAGTTTCAATGACTTCCATGGCCTTGTTGAACATAGATGCCGAGTCCACCGTGATGCGCTGGCCCATTGACCAGTTGGGGTGGGCAAGAGCATCGGCCAGCATCGCCTGAGCCAGTCGCGAAAGCGGCCAGTCGCGCAGGGCACCGCCTGAGGCGGTCAGAATGATGCGCTCGACTGCGGCAATGTCTTCGCCGGTCAGGGCCTGAAAGATCGCCGAATGTTCGCTGTCCACCGGCAGAATGCGGGCGTGATGGGCGGCGGCGGTGGCCAGCATCAGGGGGCCCGCCGCAACCAGGCTTTCCTTGTTGGCCAAGGCCAGCGTCGCCCCCTGTTGCAGGGCCAGAAGGCCGGGCTGCAACCCCGCAACGCCAACAATGGCCGACATGGCCCAATCAACAGGGCGTGATGCCGCCTCGGCCAGGGCGGCCGGCCCGGCGGCAGCCTCGGTCCCGGAACCGGCCAGCGCAGCACGCAATGCGGGAAGGCAGGTTTCGTCGGCACAAACTGCAACCTCGGCGTGCAAGGCGCGGGCCATGGTGGCAAGGCGGGCGACATTGCGACCAGCGGTCAGCGCCACGGTATGAAAGGATTTGAGCCCGCCTTGATGCATCAGCAAATCGAATGTGCTTTCGCCGATCGACCCGGTGGCGCCAAAGACAGAGATACGTCGCATCGGCCTAGACCAGCCCCGGGATGACCAAAGTCATCGCCTGCACGGCCAACATGGCGCCGATCAGCGCGTCAAAGCGGTCCAGCACACCGCCATGCCCCGGGATCAGGCCCGAGGTGTCCTTGAGCCCGGCGCGGCGCTTGATCCAGCTTTCGGCGATGTCGCCGGTCTGCCCGGCCAGCGCCACCAAGGGCGATGCCAACACCAGCCCCCAGGGCACGACATGGGCCAGACCAAAACCCGCCCCTGCAACTGCGGCGCCGACCCAGCCCGCAATGGTGCCCGACCAGGTCTTTTTCGGGCTGACCTGCGGCCAGAACTTCGGCCCGCCGATCAGCCGCCCGACAAAATAACCCATGGTGTCGGTGATCACGACCACCACGACCAGCCACAAAAACAGCCCCGCCCCGGTGGCCCGCAACGACACGAAACCGGCTCCGGCGACGATGACGGCCAGGGCATAAGGCGCCAGCACTTCGCGGTCGCGCCGTGCGGCGAAGAACAAGGCCACGGGCGGAAGTACCAGAAGTCCAAACCCTGCCAAGGAGGGCAGATGCAGCGTCGAAAGGTAAAGGCAAAGCCCGGCGCCGGCGCCCAGCATTACACGCGGTGTCGCGCCCGCCACCTGCGCCATTCCGGCCAGTTCCCAGATCATCGCCGCGATCAGCAGCACAACGCCCACCAGAAACGGCCCGCCACCCAAATAGACCTCGGCCGCGCCAACCGCGATCAGAACCGCCGCCGATGTCAGCCTGACCCGCAGATCCGCCCATCGCTCGGACTGGGTCATACCCCAAGCCTCATGCCGAGACCGCCCCGCCAAAGCGCCGCTCGCGGTTGCCAAAGCGGGCGAGGATGGCGGCCAGTTCCGCCGGGGTGAAATCAGGCCACAGCGTCGGGGTGAATTCATATTCGGCATAGGCGGTCTGCCACGGCAGGAAGTTCGAGGTCCGCGTCTCGCCCGAGGTGCGGATCACCAGATCGGGGTC
>JANXPK010000512.1 GCA_025357355.1 Rhodobacterales bacterium | reverse complement strand
AGTATCTCGGCCCCGGCATGGGCGAGCCGATGGTAAAGCTGGGGAAAGCGAACATCGTAGCAGATCGACAGGCCGATACGGCCCAAAGGCGTGTCGGCCAGCACAGCCTTTGACCCGGGGCGATAGGCGGCGGATTCGCGGTAGACCTCGGTCTCAGACACGTTCACATCGAACATGTGGATCTTGTCATAGCGCGCCACCACGCCGCCATCCGGCCCGATGAGAAACGAGCGGTTGGCAAAGCGGTGCTTGCCGTCCTTGGTCTTGACCCCAAGCGAGCCGATCAGAAGCCAGACCTTCAAAGCGGCCACTTCCTCGCGCAACTCGGCAAGGGTCAGGTCGGTATCCTCATGCCGAAACACCGCGCGTTGATGCGCCCGGCTGGACGACAGCCCATTGGTGCATTCCGGCGTCAGGATGAACTCTGCGCCATTTGAATGGGCCAGCCGGACAAGATCAAGCGTGGCCGACAGGTTTGCCGCCGGATTGTCGGAGACATTCAGTTGCAGCAGCGCCACACGCATCAGGTCAGCATCGGATCAAGTCCGCCCACATAGTCAAGTGCGTGCAGGTCATCGCAGCCGCCAATATGTTTGCCGCCGATGAAAATCTGCGGCACCGTGCGCCCGCCGCGCGCCCGGACCGTCATCGCCTCGCGCAGGCGCGGATCGCCGCTGACGTCGATTTCAGTGAACTTGGCGCCCTTCTTGCGCAGCAACTGCTTGGCGGCGCTGCAATAGGGGCAGGTCGGAGTGGTATAGATTTCTACGCTGGGCATGAGACCATCCTTGTCGTGTCCTCAGCATAGCGATTTAGGCATCCTTCGCAACGCGTGCCATGACCAGAACGGAAATCCCGGTTGCGCCCGCTGCAATGCAAGCTTCCGCCGCGGAGGCAAGGGTAGCACCTGAGGTCATCACGTCATCGACCAATAGGATGTGCCGCCCCTCGACCCGCGCGGCCCGATTTGGCGGAACGATCAGCGCGTCGGTCATGTTGGAAAAACGGCCGTCACGGTCGCGGCCATCCTGGGTGCCGGTGTTGCGACGGCGGCGCAACAGGTCGGGACAATGTTCAAGGCCGCTCAGCTTGGCGACGCCCGCCGACAAGAGGGCCGCCTGATTGTAGCGCCGCTTCAAAAGGCGCAGCCAGTGCAAGGGGATCGGGGCCACCAGCATGCCGGGAAGCAACAGCGGTTGCGCCGCCCGCGTCATCCAGGACGCAACCGGCCCGGCGAGGTCGATCCGGTCACCATGTTTCAGTGCCAGAACCAGTTTGCGGGCGTTGTCCTTGTACAGAAGCGCGGCGCGGCCATGGCCCCAGGGGCGCGCGATCGTCAGGCAGTCGTCGCACAAAACCTCTGCCGCCGCATCGTCGCCGGGCAGCGGCGTGCCGCATTTGGTGCAGGCTAGCCCGCTGATGAAAGGCGTGTCGCGCCAACAGTCGGCACACAGGCCGAAATCGGTCGTCACCCGTGCGCCGCAGGACAGGCATTGCGGCGGATAGACCAGATGCAGCAGCGCGCGATTGTGGGCGACCTTACGCAGCAACGCTTGCATTCCCATTCTGCTCTCCTATGGTCCGCCGCCATGCAGGCTGCACTTTTGACCGATCGAACCGCCCTGAGCCGCAACCGCGCGCGCGCGACGGCCCTGTTTTTGCAACATATGGTTGTGGAGGAGGTCAAGGAAAGGCTTTCCGAGGTCAAGCGCAGCTTTTTGGCGCCGGTTGTGGTGGGCGGGTTCCCTGATCTGTGGCCTGATGTCCCGGTGGTGGCGGATGACGAGGTTCTGGCGCTGGAACCGGGGGCGCATGATCTGGTGATCCACGCGCTCAGCCTGCATTGGGCGAACGACCTGGTTGGGCAGATGGTGCAGTGCCGCAGGGCTTTGCAGCCGGATGGCTGGTTCTTGGCGCTGCTGTTCGGGGGGCAGACGTTGCATGAGCTGCGCGCCTGTCTGGCGCAGGCGGAGGCGGAGGTGACCGGCGGATTGTCGCCGCGGGTCCTGCCGATGGGAGAAATCCGCGGTCTGGGCGCGTTGTTGCAGCGGGCGGGGTTCGGGTTGCCGGTAGCGGACAGTTTTAGCACAACGGTGTGGTATCGCGATGCGTGGCATTTGATGCGCGACCTGCGGGCGATGGGGGAGGGCAACGCACTGGGCGAGCGCTTGCGCCGTCCGACTCGACGGGCGGTGTTCGTGCGGGCGGCGGAGTTGTATCAGGGCTTGCAGGGTGAGGATGGCCGCATTCCGGCGACGTTTGAAATTGTGGTGTTGACCGGGTGGGCGCCGCATGAGAGCCAGCAAAAACCGCTGCGCCCCGGTTCAGCGGCAAACCGGCTTGCGGATGCGCTGAAATCGGCAGACGTGCCGTTGAAAAGGGACTAGACATGCAGGAGCAAAATCCGCGGCCAGCAGGGCATCCCGCCGTGCTACCCGAAAAGATCGGCGTTCTCCTGGCCAATCTGGGCACGCCGGATGCAACGGACTACTGGTCGATGCGACGCTATCTGGACGAGTTTCTGTCGGACAAGCGGGTGGTGGATACGCCGGACTGGAAGTGGCAGCCGATCCTGCAGCTGATCATCCTGTCGTTTCGTCCGCAGAAATCAGGGGCGAACTACAAGAAGATCTGGAACACCGAACGCAACGAAAGCCCGCTTCTGACGATCACCCGCGAGCAGACCGAGGCTATCGCCCTGGCGCTGGATGATCGCTACGGCGACCGGGTCATGGTTGATTTCTGCATGCGCTACGGCAATCCGACGACTGTGTCGAAGGTGCGGGCGATGGTGGCGGCGGGGTGCACGAAAATCCTGTTCTTTCCCTTGTATCCGCACTACGCGGGCGCCACCTCGGCCAGTGCCAACGATGCGTTCTTTGCGGCGTTGGCGAGGGAAAAGCGGCAACCGGCGGCGCGTACCGTCGCCGAGTATTTCGACCATCCGCTGTACATTGCGGCGCTTGCGGGGTCGGTGACCCGGGCCTACGCGACGCTGGATCACCTGCCCGAAAAGCTGATCACCAGCTATCACGGCATGCCCAAGCGCTATCTGATGGAGGGCGACCCCTATCATTGCCAGTGCCAGAAGACGACGCGATTGTTGCGGGAAAAGCTGGGCTGGGACAAGGCGGCGATTGACGTGACCTTTCAATCGGTGTTTGGCCGCGAGGAGTGGCTGAAACCCTATACAGTAGAGCATGTGGCCCAACTGGCCCGTGCCGGTACCAAAAGCATCGCTGTCATGGCGCCGGCGTTTTCGGCGGATTGCATCGAAACGCTGGAAGAGGTGGACACCGAGATTCGTGAGGCGTTTCTGCATGCCGGCGGCGAAAAGTTCACCTATATCCCCTGTCTCAACGACCACCCCAGCCATATTGCTGCGCTGACCACCATCATCAGTGAGAATTTGGGCGGCTGGATCGGTTGACGTCCCACAGTGGTCCGAACCTCGGACCATGTACTTTATTGTGCTAACTCCGATAGATAGCTTTTTCTGTTAACCGAATTTAAAGGTATTCGCGATGGGGTCGCAAGCGCCGGGTGGCGCCCTGAAACACTGAAATGAAAAAGACGGCGGGTTGCCCTGCCGTCCGCTTCAGATCGCGTGGATCAGATCAGGAGTTCGACGCGGCCGCAGCGAGAACCAGCAGCAACAGCAGCGGGATCAGCAGGCCGCCGTTCGACGACGATGCGGGCTTGGTGGCGGCGACGACCGGAGCCGGTTCCATTTGCGGAACGACCGGACCACCAGCGAAAGCGGAGGAGGCTGCCAGCGACAATGCGGCAGCGAGGGCGATTTTCTTCATGGTATTCTCCAGTTTTTTGTATCCGGTCGGTACATCCAGTCCCGGACCGGAAGCGACAAGATTGTTGCTCGTGCGGCGATAAAAGCATTTTGGCGCTGCAAATGCAACCGCTGCGCCTTGGCTTTGTCCAACTGTTGCCCGATTGCCCACTGATAAAAAATGAAAAGACGGCAGTGACCTGCCGCCTTTTGCATTCCAACCGGAAGGTCAGATCAGGAGTTCGAAGCAGCGGCGGCCAGAACGAGCAGCAGCAGCAGCGGAATCAGCAGGCCGCCATTGGACGACGACGACTTGACCGGTGCAACAACGGCGGCCGGGGTCATGACAGCGACCTTGGCGCCGCCGGCGAAGGCGGTAGTAGCAGCCAGCGAGAGCGCGGCGGCGAGAGCGATTTTCTTCATGTTAACCTCCAGTTAAAGCACCCAGCATAGTTCGCAGAGGCAGCAGGATGCGTGCAAGACTGTTCCTCGTACGCTTTTAAAAGCAGGTCAACCCGTTGATTGCAACAGACTCGATTAAAGCGCCCGAGTCCGTGGCCTTGATGTCGTCAAATTGGCAACACCTTTCGGCCTAATTCTTGGGCGCCGCGCATTTTCCGCTTTGGTGCCTGCTTTGCATCGGCCCCGGTCCCGCCAGTCGGGGCTAGATCAAAAGGACCTGGGTGCCGACCTGGCTGAGATCGAAGAGTTCGATGATGTGTTCGTTGTAGAGCCCGATGCAGCCGTTGGACGACCGCCGCCCGATCTTGCGGGTGTCATGGGTGCCGTGGATGCGGTAGGATGGCCAGCCAAGATACAGCGCCCGAACCCCAAGCGGATTGTCCGGCGAGCCGCCGGGAACGGACTTGGGCCAGTCAGGATTGCGTTCCAACTCGCCAGCTGTCGCGGTCCATGGCGGGTTGACGACCTTCTGGATCACCGAGGTCTTGCCACGGCGCGTCAGCTCGTCGGTCAAGGGAACCGAAGTGGGGTAAAGCTTGTAGACGGTCTGATCCTGCGACCAGAAATGCAGGGCGCGCGACGTGGTATCGACCAGAATGGCGCCCTTTTTGGTGTCAGCGAAATAGTCCTGCCAGTCGAGCAGACGGAAGCTGGAGATGTTGGCGCGCTGGGTGGTTGGCGTCGTTGGAGTCTCGAATTCAGTCGAGTTGGCAAAGGGTTGGGCCACCGACTGGGCTTGGGCGGGCAAGGTGGCCGCACCAAGACTGGCAGCGGCGGCACCGAGAAACAGGCGGCGGTTGAGCGGATGTTTGGGCGTGTCAGACAAGCTCTGATCTCCTTGACGTCTCGGTGGCGGGACTATTACCGCGAAACCGGGCTGGGGGCAATTCACGGCCATGTCAGTGGCGGCTTTGCCGCAAAGGGTTTTGCTTGGGTGCGAGTTTCTGTAAGACGATGCCAAATCAGGCACGGCCCCAGAGCAGGCCGATACAGGTGAAAGACCATGAACAGACGTTCCGCACTATTCCTGGGCGCCGCGGCGGCGCTGGCTGCGTGTCAAAAGCCGCCAGTGGTGCCGCTGGGCACCGATGGCAAACCGTTGCCACAGGTCTACCGCATCGCGCCGGGGGCGGAGTCGGAGATTTCGTTCCGGTTTCTCGATGGGCTGAACGCGCTGCGCAAGGCGAGGAATGCGCCGGAGGTCGATTTCAACGCCGACCTGAACGCGGCAGCGGCCACCCATGCGCGCGACATGTCGGTGCAGAACCGACCCTGGCATTTCGGATCGGATGGCTCGTCGCCGTTGGTGCGGGTACAGCGGGCTGGCTACACGGGCAAGCTGCTGGCCGAGAATATTTCGGAAACCTACGAGACCGAATTGCAGACGCT
>JANXPK010000506.1 GCA_025357355.1 Rhodobacterales bacterium | reverse complement strand
CGATACGGGCGGCTCAGCCACCCAAGCCATCAACGGCAGCCAGCATGACAACCATACCCGCATCGCCTGCGCCCCAGCAGCTTCTCACCACCAAGAACGCATTGCAAAGGGGTAAGGCGGCATGACCACGCTTTTGATCCGCTCGCAACCCTCTGGCCTTGCGGTGACAGCAGATTTCCTGCCCGCCAAAGCCCCGGAAAACGTGGCCTTTCTGCAAAGCTACCTGCAAACCCTGCGCGTGGTGCCCGCCATCCATGCGATGTGGACCGGGCCCGAAATTTCCTGCCCGATCCCCGCAGCACATCTGGCCGGTGCCCCTTACGCCAACACCCTGCCCCCCGAAAACGCCACACTTCATCCCCAACCCGGCGACATCGTGCTGGCTTACGTGCCCGCCCGCATGTGGGGAGGCAACCCCGACCCGGTCTTTGACATCGGCCTCTTTTACGGCCCCGGCGCGCGGATGTTCTTCCCCATCGGCTGGCTCGCAGGTTCGGTCGCAGCGCAGGTCCGCCCCGCCGACCGTGCCGCCCTGGCCGAGGCTTGCAGTCGCATCCGGCAAAGCGGCGCTTGCGAGATCACTTTCAGTCTGGGGGCATGATGGGCGACAATTTTGAACTTTACGACCTGCGCGTTGAAATCATCGCCCCTCCTGGCGCCAGGATCTACTGCGGCAATGTCGGCGACTGGTTCGAACTGCGCGGCGAACAGTTGAACCTGCCGCCCGGCCAAAGCTTTTCAATCTACTCGCTGTCCGCCGTCCTGCCCTTGCTTGCCGCCAAACAGCGCCCCACCCATCCGCATGACTGGATGACCTCGGACGCCGAGATCGCCTGCCCCGACCCCCATTGCCCCTCGCGCCTGAAGATCACCCGCCTCGCCAAGCGCCGCTTCTCGCACGCCGCCACCACTGCTGTGCCCCTGCCGGAGGCGCCATGACCCTATCCCGGATCGAGCTCTGCCCCGGCTACGCCATCTCGCGCGTCATTCGCGGCGGCTGGCAACTTGCCGGTGGCCATGGCCCCGTCAACAAGGCTGAGACCATCGAGGACATGATCGCCTTTGCCCAAGGCGGCATCACCTCCTTTGACTGCGCCGACATCTATACCGGGGTCGAGGACCTGATCGGCGCCTTCCGCACCACCTATGCCGACCGCCACGGGGCCGAAGCGCTGGCGCGGGTCAAAGTCCACACCAAACTGGTGCCCGACCTCGCGCGTCTGGCATCGGTGGACCGCGCCTATGTCCGCGGCATCGTCGAAACCTCGCTGCGACGCCTGCGGATGGAGCGGCTCGACCTCGTGCAGTTCCACTGGTGGGACTACGACGTGCCCCGCTATCTTGACGCCGTGGGTTGGCTGAACGAGATGCGGCTTGAAGGCAAGGTCGCCCACATCGGCGGCACCAACTTCGACACCGCCCGCACGCTGGAAATCATCCGCTCCGGCGTGCCGCTGTTGTCGATGCAGGTGCAATACAGCCTGATCGACGCCCGGCCCGAGCGGCTGCTGGCCCCTGCCGCGCGCGACAACGCCATGTGGATCCTGTGCTATGGCACCGTCGCGGGCGGCTTTCTCGGCGACCGCTGGCTCGGTCAGGCCGAACCGCAGCTGCCGTTCGAAAACCGCTCGCTGACCAAATACAAGCTGATCATCGACGATTTCGGCGGCTGGGAACTGTTTCAGGCGCTGCTGCACACCCTGCGCCGCATCGCGGACCGCCATGACAGTGACGTGGCCACCGTCGCCAGCGCTGCAATGCTGAATCGCCCGGCCGTCGCCGCTGTCATCGTCGGAGCCCGCAACCGCAGCCATCTGGCGCGTAATGTCGCGATCTCCGCCCTGACCCTGACCGCCCAGGACCTTGCCGAAATCACCGCGATCCAGACACAGGGCCACATCCCCGACGGCGACACC
>JANXPK010000488.1 GCA_025357355.1 Rhodobacterales bacterium | reverse complement strand
CGCAAAGTCAAAGGCAACATGGACATCGAATTGACGGTGGACGCCATGGAATTAGCGCCGCGCGTTGATCACATTGTGTTGTTTTCCGGCGATGGCGACTTCCGCCCGCTGGTCGAAAGCCTGCAGCGTCAGGGCGTGCGGGTTTCGGTCGTGTCGACCATCCGCAGCCAGCCGCCGATGATTGCCGACGAGTTGCGCCGTCAGGCCGACAATTTCATCGAACTGGACGAGCTGCGCGAAGTCATTGGCCGCCCGCCGCGCGAACCACGCCCGATGGAACGTGAAGAAGTGACGATCGAAGCCAAGTGACACTAGGCACGGGAATGGACGGGCCGGGGCAGGTAACTGACCCGGCCTTTGCTTTGCCGCCATCGCGCGACTTTGACGGCGGCTTGCTGCGCCGCTGGTCCTACAGCCTGACATCAGCCGATGCGCTGGCCTTTCTGCGATTGCCGCGACCACAACCGCGGTGGCAACGACTGACCCTTGGCGCGTTTGCGCTGGCCTGGGGGGCGACTGTCGGGCTTTTGCCAACGGTTCTGGTCGGCCCTTGGGGTTCTACCCGCTTTGTCGTCCTTCTGCTGGTGGGTCCGGTCGGTGCCGTCTTTGCGCTGGTTGCTGGACGCGCGATCTGGCGCCGCAGTCAATCCCGCCGCATGATACCGTCCCCGCGACCGGGCCAGATGGAGGAATGGATCGATTGCATCGCCGTCACCCGCATCGACGCCAATGAGGAGGACTACCTGTCGCCCGAACTCATCGCGGGCGTCCAGCTGACCCGCCGCCATCTGATTGTCCATGGCCCCAACGACCCGCAGCTGGTGCCTCTGTCCGCCTTTGCCAACCAAGCCGAAGCCGTCGAAGTTGCCGATCATTTCCGCGAACTTGCCAAGGGCCCCTATTACTTTGACCCCTGACTCTGGACGCGCCCGTGTCGGCGCATTAGGACTGCTGGCACAATGACCCAAGCCCTGACCCTTTACCTCGCCGCCCCGCGCGGCTTTTGTGCCGGTGTCGACCGGGCGATCAAGATTGTCGAACTGGCGCTGCTGAAATGGGGCGCGCCGGTCTATGTCCGCCACGAGATCGTGCATAACCGCTACGTGGTCGACGCCCTTCGTGCCAAAGGTGCGGTGTTTGTCGAAGAACTGGACGATTGCCCTTCCGACCGCCCGGTGATCTTTTCGGCCCACGGCGTGCCGAAATCAGTTCCGGCGGCAGCCGAGGCGCGGCGGATGATCGCCGTCGACGCCACCTGCCCGCTGGTCACCAAAGTTCATAACGAAGCGGCCCGCCATTCCGAGGCCGGACTGCAAATGGTGATGATCGGCCACGCTGGCCATCCTGAAACGGTGGGCACCATGGGCCAGTTGCCGCCGGACGAGGTGCTGCTGGTCGAGACCGCCGACGACGTCGCCTGCCTTGTCGT
>JANXPK010000458.1 GCA_025357355.1 Rhodobacterales bacterium | reverse complement strand
CCAACCCGCATGCCAAACCTGACGCGGCCCGATCTCGCCATAAGTCAGATTATCTGACAGGCCAGAGGTGGCCTCGGCCAAAAGGTCCCGCCGTTCGGCATAACCGGATAGCCGTCCCTCTAGAAATTCGCCAAGCCGGGTCAGGGCCACGGCCTCGCCGACACCCTGATATGCGCGCACCACCTCTGCCCCCCTCAGCATGGAGGCGCCAAGCATCCAGTTGTCGACAAGATCGCTTTCCGGCCAAACCGCCGGCCCGCGCAGTGCCGTCGGCGCGGGCAGCATTGTCCCAACCTGCTTTGCTCGCACAGCACGCCAAAACGGCGCAAAGACCTTGTAGAACCCGCCCTCTCCCGTCGCCACATCCCAGGGTTCGTGCAACAGAAAACCCGCAAAGCTGCGTGTCTCGGTCCCAGCATCGCGCAAGCCCAGCTTGACTGCTCCGTCACGGGCCCGCGCAGCCGGATCGTAAAGCCGTGTCCACATCACGGCGTTTGCCCCGGTTTCGGCCACCAGACCAAGCAGCACGGCCAGCGCCGGGCCTCGCCTCAGGATCAACTTCAGGCCCTGCCGCGCCAACGCCCCTTGAAACGTCGCAACCGCAAGTCCCCATCGCCATTTCGCCGCCGATCCCAGCGCCTCGGTTTCAGGGTCCAGAATGACAAGTGGTACCACTCTGCGGCCGGAGGCCTGCGCCGCTGCCAGCATTGGATGATCGTGCAGACGCAGATCACGTCGAAACCACAGGATGACTGGCTCGTGCGTCATTTTGTTGTCCTCGTCACCCGACCATTCCCTGCAGCCACCAGCCGCGCGGTTCACCGTGGCCTTGGTCTTTCGTGAAGTTCTCCACGGGTTGCGCGGCGCGCCCTAAAGCACCCGCTCCAGCACTGCGATCAGTCGCGCGACCTCCTCCGGGCTGGTGTAATGCACCGCAGACATCCGCAGCACGCCGCGGCTCCGGTCAATCCCCATCGCCTCCAGCGGCCGCACCGCATAGAAATCGCCCGCCCAGCACGCAATCCCCTCGCGGCCCAGTGACTCGGACACTGGCTCTGCCGCCCGCCCCAGATCAACGGCCACGGTCGGCGCGCGCCGGTCGGCCTGGCGCGGCCCCAGCAGCCGCAGATCATTGCGCCCGGCGAGGTACTCCAGCAGCGGCTCCACCACCGCCACCTCCTGCGCCCGCATCAGATCATGCACCGCCCGGTTGCGCGCCGCCGGCTCGGCCTTGCCGGCGAAATGGTGGGCGTACAGCGCATCGACATAATCCGCCATCCCGGCACTGGCCGCGATCTGCGCGTGATCGGGTCCCGCCGGGGTGAACCGCTTGTACAAGGTTCCCGCGTTGAACCAATGCCCCTGTGCGGGCAACTCAGCCCCGAATTCCTGCGAAATCAGCAGGATGCCCTGATGCGGCCCGTAGGTCTTGTAGGCCGAGAACAAATAGGCATCGCACCCGAGTGCGCCGAAATCCGGCAGTCCGTGCGGCGCATAGGACACCCCGTCCACCACCGTCCGCGCCCCTGCCGCCCGCGCCATCGCACAGATCTCGGCCACCGGGTTGATCTCTGCCACCACGTTGGAACAATGCGGGAAGGCCACCAGCCTGACCCGCCCATCCGCCAGCAGCGCCTGCAGCCTGCTCAGGTCCAGATGCCCGGTCGCCGGATCCAGCTGCCACTCGCGCACCTCGACCCCTTCGTCGGCCAGCCGCCGCCAGACCCCCGAATTGGCCTCATGGTCCTGATTGGTCACCACAATCGCCGCGTTCTTGCCGCGCAGCCACAGCCGCACCGCCTGCGCAAGCACAAAGGTGTTGGCACTCGTGGACGGCCCAAAAGACAGCTCGTCCTCGGCCAGCCCCATCAAGGCCGCCAGCCGCTCGCGCGCCTCGTCCATCTCGGCACCACCTGCCTCCGCCCCTGGATAAGGCCCGTAAGGCTGCACCTTGCGCTCGGTATAAAACCGGTGCAGCCGCTCTACCACCTGCAAGCAGGGATAAGAGCCACCCGCGTTTTCGAAAAAGGCGTGTCCCGTCAACAGGGGCGCCGAAAACGCCGGAAACTGGCTGCGCACGAAGGTCAAGTCAAGTTGGGTCATCTTCTACCTTTGCTCGTTGCGTTCACCGATCGCAAACCTCGTTGCCGAGCGGCGATTCGGATTGTGGCAGGCCTTCCCGCCCGGCCAACCCCTGCTCGGGCATCGGCAGCGCCGCCAGCCTTCTGGCTGTCGGCATCGCCAGCGGTCTATCGCCCGAATTTTGCCCTGTAAAGCAATTGTGACCCGGAATATTCCTGTCCTTTCGCCTAGCTTGCATCAATTCTTGGATTGGCGGAGTAATATGACTCGAGGCGGGCCAATGGCCGCCCTAACGTTTGATCAAATCAACCGGGCGCGAGCCAACGCGGCCGACTGCATGACAGAGGAGTTCCCATGCAAATCAAGACCACGCTTCTGGCTGGCGTTGCCCTTGCCCTCAGCCTTGCCACCGCCGCCCGTGCCGGCGATCCCGACCTTACCGTGTTCGACTGGTCCGGCTTCGAACAGCAGGCCCTGATCGAGCCCTATGTCGCCAAATACGGCATGATGCCAACCTATTCGATCTTCGGAGATGATGACGAGGCGTTCCAGAAGCTGACCTCCGGCTTCAAGGCCGATGTCGCCCATCCCTGCAGCCAGATGATCCAGAAATACCGCGACGCCGGCATCATCGAGCCGTGGGATGTCTCCAGGATCCCGCATTTCAACGAGATTGACCCGCGCTTCCTGAACTCCAAGGTGTTCAAGGATGACACCGGCGTCTGGTACATCCCCACCGACTACGCCTATACCGCCATCGCCTACAACACCAAGGAAGTCCCCGCGGCCGACGTGGCCTCGCTGCAGGTCTTCACCAACCCGAAATACGCTGGCCGCATCTCGCTGCCCGACAATGCCGACGACGTCTGGGCCTTGGCGCTTTTGGCGACCGGCGTGTCGGACTGGACCAATGTGAATGACGCCCAGTTCAAGGCCGCCGCCGACTGGCTGCGCAAGGTCAATCCCAATGTCAAAGCCTACTGGTCCGACCCTTCGCAACTCAGCCAGATGATCACGACAGGCGACGTCCTGGTGGCCTGGTCGTGGAATGACACCATTGCCCTCTTGCGCAAGGACAACTTCCCCATCGGCTTCCAGCGTCAAGCCAAGGAAGGCGCGTCCAGCTGGTTCTGTGGCTGGGTCAACATCAAGAACGGGCCGGGCAAGGAAGACAAGGCCTATGATTTCATCAATGCCTGGCTCGACCATGGCTCGGCCAAGGGTCTTTTGGACAATTTCGGCTACGCCGCGACCGAAACCGTCTCGATGGCCGCGATCGACCCCAAAGAGTTGAAGGCGCATGACGTCGACCCGATCACCACCACGCTTCTGCCACAGACCCCGCTCGATCAGGCGCTGCGCGACCGCATGGTGAACGAGTTCGAGAAGATCAAGGCCGGCTCCTGACCTCCGCCCATCGCAACCAACGCCCGGGCCAGCCCCGGGCGTTCTGGTTTTTCAGGCCGGTATTTCGCGGGATTTGTGACAGGACAAAAGTTGATTTCAGGTTAGCGCAGGATTTCCCTTCAAGGGATCACTGCAGAACCAACGGTAAAGAGTCTGAACTTGCATCTGCTGTCTACCTTCTCTTCCCCGATAGGCCAAAGCCTATCGGGGACGCGCACGACCGCCCCCCGGGCGTGCGCGTTCCGCTCCCAACCGCGGTCGTGCGCCTCCCCTTCGTCACCACAGTGCCTGACCCAATCTCCCTTGCCTTGCGCCGACGCGCGGCGGCAATCGGACCGATGAAGGCTCCCCCGGAGCCTCCATCAGCCGGTCCTCTGGCACCGGTGGCGAAAGCGGCCATCGTGATGTTTCCATCAAGGTTCATCGTGCTCATGCGCGAGGTGCGTTCAACCGGCTTCAATCCGGCGTCTAAGCGGCTGTTGTTCGCCGCGGCCGATCCGTGTCGGCCCATCGCCACCGATTCGCAGATTTATGGTTAACTCGGGATACAGCGCCGAAAACTTCGCATCCTGTGTAGAGGCAATGTAGGCGGAATGTAGGTGGTTTGTAGGTCGTTCATCTCTTGTTAATCCAGCCAATTAACAATGCGAACTCAAGGGCTTGGCGACAAGCAGCTGCCAGAGAATCCCGCCTTATGTCTTGGCCCAGCCTTCCAGCTTGCGGTAAAGCGTCGAAGGCGAGACATCCAGCACCCGCGCCGCCTTGGGAACCGATCCGCCATAGCGCACAAGCGTCGCAGTCACGACGATCCGTTCAACCTCCGCCAATGACCGGCCAAGCAACCCTTCCACTTCGGGTTCGGGAGGATCGGCAACTAGCGGCTGAACCAGGGTCCGGCTGGCATCGTTCGGCTCGGTCAAATCCTCGGGCAGCATATTGGGCGTCACCAGGCCGCCATCGTTCAGAACGACCACATTTCGGATCACATTAAGCACCTGCCGGACATTGCCGGGCCACGGCAACCTGCGAAACAGGTCCAGGACCTCTTTGGACAGGCCGTCAAAGCTTCGGCCTTCTTCTTCGGCAAATTGCAGGAGGGCGGCCTCAGCGATTTCAACCACGTCATTGCCACGCTCGCGCAGGGGTGGCATGTGGATGGGCACCACGAACAAGCGGTAGTACAAATCCTCACGGAAATGCCCGCGGCGAACGGCGTCCAGCGGGTCGCGGTTGGTCGCGCAAATGATGCGGACATTGACCTTTTGCGGTCGGTTGGAGCCGACGGGCAGCACGGTCGAGGTTTGCAGGAAGCGCAGAAGCTTGGTTTGCAGTGCCGGGGCCATTTCGCAGATTTCGTCCAGAAACAGCGTTCCACCGTCGGCCGCAGTCGCCGCACCAGGACGGTCGGAAATGGCGCCGGTGAAGGAGCCCTTGACGTGGCCGAACACTTCGGATTCCAACAGGTCATGCGGAATGGCGCCGCAGTTGAGTGCTATGAACGGTCCCTTGGCGCGGTGCGAACTGGCATGGACGGCCAGTGCCGCAAGTTCCTTGCCAGTGCCGCTTTCTCCGGTGATGAAGACCGTCGCCATGGAATTGGCAACCGATCCGATCTTGGAATGAATACGCTCCATCACGTCCGATGAGCCCAGAAAAGGCCGGGGCGCGCCGGGACCCGCATCTTTGCGCGCGTTCTCCCGCGACGCCGACGACCGCGAAATCGCCCGATCCTGGGCGTTTTGGACTGCCGTGAGAAACCGGTTCTCATCAAACGGTTTGACCAGAAATTCGTGCGCTCCGGCCCGCATCGCCTCAACCGCTTTGTTGATCGAGGCGTTAGCGGTAATGACGATGATGCGGGTATCCGGCCGCAGGGCCAGCATCTCGCGCATGACGTCCAAACCGTCGCGGTCAGGAAGACCCAGATCCAGAAGAACGATTTGCGATTCCTCTTTGGTAAAGGCGGCGATCCCTTCGGCTGCCGAACTCGCGACGCGAACCGGGTAGCCCGCACCCGAAAGGACAGTGCCATAAACCAGCTGCAACGACGGCGTGTCTTCGATCAGCAGCACCGAGGTCAACGTGTGGCGATTAGCAGGTTTCATCATCGGGGCATCAGTGTCTTGCGCGCCAGTCGAACTCTTTGGATCAGTGCACCCAAATCCACCACAATGTCAGCCAAAAGCTCTGAAACCCGCGAACCGTCGGCCGCGCGCATCTTGTCGTTCAGGCGCCGGGACAAGAGGTGCAGCTTTTCGGCCCCGACCGACCCGGCAATCGCCAACAAGACATGGCTCTGAGCATGTAGTGCAGGCAAGTCGGCGGCCATCTCTGCCGTGGCCAGCGCTTGCGAAATCCGGCTCAAATCCTCATCCAGGCGCTGAGTAAGTTCGAGGGCACAGGACGGGCCCGCCATCGCGAGCAAAGAGGCAAATCGTTGTTCGTCAAATCCTTCAGACATTTCTGCCATAGTTGGCATCCTGATCCGATCCTCTTCGCCCCGCCGGGGATGGGTCATACCGCATTGAGATCGCTTGCGCCCAAAGCAAGTTATCCCGCCGCCCGGCAATGTCCAGCGGCTCAACCGTAAAGCGAAACTGGCGTGCCGGCTAGGGCCGAGACGTTAAGCAGGCCGCGCGCGGTGATGGAGGGCGTCACAATATGGGCGCGGTTGCCCATGCCCATCAGGATCGGCCCGACTTCTAGCCCCCCCGCCTTCATCTTGAGCATGTTTCGGGCAGCATTGGCGGCATCGGTATAGGCGTAGATCAAGATATTTGCCGCCCCTTGCAGTCGCGAATTCGGGAAGATGCGCGTGCGCAATTCTGCATCCAGCGCCGCATCCAGACTCATCTCTCCCTCGTAGGGAAAGTCGACCTCGCGCGCGTCCAGGATTTCCATCGCGGCGCGCATCCGGCGTCCAGAATCGCTGTCAAGGTTGCCGAAGTTGGAATGCGAGCACAGTGCCACCTTGGGAGACACGCCAAAGCGGCGGGCGTGTCTGACAGCGCCGATGGCGGATTCGGCGATCTGTTCGGGTGTCGGGATCGGGTTGACCTGCGTGTCGGCCACAAACAGGGGGCCATCCTCGAGGATCATCAGCGACAAGGCCCCGCGTGGATGCAGGCCGCCACGCGCCAACACTTGCCGGACGTAATTCATGTGCCAAAGATATTGCCCGAAGGCACCGCAAATCATGCTGTCGGCGTCGCCGCGGTGGACGGCAACCGCAGCTATGGCGGTAGCATTGGTGCGGATGATGGCCCGGGCGGTGTCAGGCGTGACACCTTGGCGCTGCAAAAGCTCGTGGTAACTGCCCCAGTAGTCACGATAACGATGATCGCTTTCAGGGTTCACCACCTCAAAATCACGGTCGGGCCTGATGGGCAGGCCTGCGCGTTCGCAGCGGGTGGCAATAACCTCCGGACGACCGATCAGCACCGGCTTTACCGTCATTTCGTCAAGGATCGCATTGGTGGCCCGGAGTACCCGCTCGTCCTCGCCCTCGGCAAAGACGATGGTACGGGTCGAAGTGCGCGCCACCTCGAACACCGGGCGCATGATCAGGGCGGATTTGAAAACCGAGCCGTCAAGTTGCTGGCGGTAAGCATCCAGATCGGCGATGGGCCTTGTAGCAACGCCGGCTTCCATTGCTGCGCGGGCCACTGCAGAAGCGACAACGCCGATCAGACGTGGGTCGAAGGGCTTGGGGATCAGATAATCGGCACCAAAGGTCAGTTGCTCGCCTTTGTAGGCTGCTGCCGCCTCGGCACTGGTGGTGGCGCGGGCAAGGGCCGCGATGCCCTCGATACAAGCGAGTTCCATCTCGGCATTGATCGTTGTGGCGCCCACATCTAGGGCACCCCTGAAGATGAAAGGAAAACACAGCACGTTGTTGACCTGATTGGGAAAGTCGCTGCGGCCGGTCGCAATGATCGCATCGGGCGATACTGCGCGGACCGCATCAGGCAGAATTTCGGGCGTGGGGTTGGCCAATGCAAAGATGATCGGGCGCGGCGCCATCTTCGCCACCATCGCCGGGGTCAGCACGCCGGGGCCAGACAGGCCAAGAAACAGGTCGGCCCCGCCGATCACATCGTCCAGCGTCGCAGGTGTGTTGCCTTGGGCGTAGGCGGCCTTCTGCGTGGTCATCTGCGCGGAGCGTCCGTGGAAGACCAGACCTTCCAGATCGCAGAGCCAGATATTCTCGCGCCGAACCCCAAGCTTGACCAGCATGTTGAGACAGGCGATCCCCGCTGCCCCGCCACCGGTCGAGACGATCTTGACTGCGTCAAACCGTTTGCCCGCCACGTATAGCGCGTTGGTCGCCGCTGCTCCCACAACGATGGCGGTGCCGTGCTGATCGTCATGAAAAACCGGTATCTTCATCCGCTCGCGGCACATTTGTTCAACGATGAAGCAATCGGGGGCTTTGATGTCCTCGAGGTTGATGGCACCAAAGGTCGGCTCCAGCGCGCAAACGATGGCGGCCAGTTTCACCGGGTCAGGCTCGTTCAACTCAATGTCGAAACAGTCGATATTGGCGAATTTCTTG
>JANXPK010000423.1 GCA_025357355.1 Rhodobacterales bacterium | reverse complement strand
TTGAACGCCATATGTTGGGGTCAAACCCCGAAGACATCGAGCTGATGTACCGTCGTGCCTATTCCGCTGGCTTCACACAACGGCCCGACCTTACCGTGATGGGAGCTTTCGCGGGGCTGGAGATTGCCTGCTGGGACATTCTGGGCAAGGCGCGCGGCCGCCCGGTCTGGGCGCTTTTGGGCGGCAAGATGAACGAGCGCATCCGGTCTTACACCTACCTTTACCCGCAACCACATCAGGACGCGACCGAGTTCTGGGTCAACCCCGACTGGCAGGCCGCAGAGGCCGTCCGGATGGTCGACCTTGGCTTTACGGCCGTCAAATTCGACCCTGCGGGCCCGTACACCATCCGTGGTGGGCATGAGCCCGCCATGTCCGACATCTCGCGCTCTGTGGCCTTCTGCAAGGCCATCCGCGAGGCGGTGGGCGACCGGGCCGATCTGCTGTTTGGGACCCATGGCCAGTTCACCACGCCAGGCGCTATCCGCATGGGGCGCGAGTTGGAACCCTACAACCCCTTGTGGTATGAAGAGCCGATCCCGCCCGACAACCTGCTGGAGTTTGCCGAGGTTGCCAACCATGTCCGCATTCCTCTGGCCACCGGCGAGCGGCTGACAACCAAGGCCGAATTTGGGATGCTGCTGCGCGCAGGGGGTGTGAAGATCCTGCAACCGGCGCTTGGTCGCGTCGGGGGCATCTGGGAGGCCAAGAAGATCGCGGCCATCGCCGAGGTTTTCAACGCCGAAATGGCCCCGCACCTGTATGCAGGACCGGTTGAATGGGCCGCCAATATCCATTTTGCCACCTCGATCCCCAACCTGTTGATTGCGGAAACCATCCAGACCGGCGGTGACTTTCATATGAAGCTGATCAAGAACACGCTCAAATGGGAGGACGGCTATATCATCCCGCCCGAAGCGCCCGGCCTTGGCATCGAGTTTGACGAGGATGTCGCCCGTGCGCATCCCTACACCGGGACCGGTCTGCATTTGCAGATGCAGGAGGCGCCCTGTGACTATCGCCATGGCAACCGGTTTGAAGGCGGGGCCCCGGTGGCCAAGAAATAGGCTGGCAACGACGGGCACCAAGCCCTTGAGGGCGCAGTGTTAATCAGCCTGATTAATGAATGATG
This sequence comes from Rhodobacterales bacterium, assembly GCA_025357355.1. Taxonomy (GTDB): domain Bacteria; phylum Pseudomonadota; class Alphaproteobacteria; order Rhodobacterales; family Rhodobacteraceae; genus Stagnihabitans. Next base: position 6,143 of record JANXPK010000423.1, on the reverse strand, counting down.
AACGACCTACAAATCCCCTACATTCCCTCTACAATGCCTCTACACGGCAAGCGAGGTTTTCGGCCTGTGGTCCGCGTTAACCATGAGCCGGCGAATCGGCGAGTTTGGCGGTCTGCCAAAAGCCCGCCCCGACTGCTGGGTGCCCGGAGGACCGTCTGATGAAGGCTCCGGGGGAGCCTTCATCGGTCCGATTGCCGAAGCGCCAGCGCAAGGCAAGGGGGATTGGGTCGGGAACCATGGTGAGGAAGGGGAGGCGCCTGCCTGGGGTGGGCGCAGAAGGCGCCTGCCCGGGGGCAGGCAGGCGCCTCCCCGATAGGCTTTGGCCTATCGGGGAAAAGAAGGAAAGTGACCCGGAATAACCCAGGAAGCTGCGGATCATTGCAATTTGCCCTAAGGGTGCCGACCGCTTGCAGCCGCTGGCCCGACCCCACCCGCCCCCATCCCTTGCGAAATCTCGGCGGCCGCCGCGCGCACCAAAGCGCCGGCCTCTGCCATGACGGTGGCATTCATCCGGCTGGACGGGCCAGAGACCGAGATGCCGCCGACCGGCTCGCCCGGCGCGTCGAAGATAGCGGCGGCGATGCAGCGCATGCCTTCGGTGCGTTCCTCGTTGTCGATGGCATAACCACGGATGCGGGTGGCCTGCAAATCCTCGCGCAGGCGGGCGGGATCGGTGAGGGTGGTCGCAGTATAGCCGGTCAGGGGGCTGCGGCTCAGCAACCTGGCCAGCCGCGCCTCGGCATATTCGGCGATCATCGCCTTGCCGATGCCCGAGGCGTGCAGGGGCGACTGGGTGCCGGGGGGAAAGAAGGCGCGGATGGTGGCATGGGTTTCGACCTGCGCCACGAACAGCACCTGATCGGCGCGCGCGATGCCTAGGTTGGCGGTCTCTCCTGTCGCCTCCATCAGGTGGCGCAGATAGGGCCGCGCCCGCTCCACCAGACTGGTCCGGCGCAGGAAGGACGAGCCGATCTGAAAGCAGCGCGGTCCGATATGCCAGGTCTGGGTATCAGCCTCGGCCTCGACCATCTGGCGGGCGGAAAGCGTGACCAGAATGCGGTAAAGGGTGGCGGGGGACCCGTCGAGCGCCGAGGCAAGCTCGGTCAGGGTGCGGCCCTTGACGGCGAGCGTCTCCAACACGGTAATGGCGCGGTCCAGCGATTGGACGGTGTTCTGTTCGGTGGTGTCGTTGAAGGCGCGGGGGCGTCCACGGGGTCGGCGTTCGGTCATCTGGTTGTCCTGCTGTATGGAAACGAAAAACGCAACACTTTGAGATTGCGGTCCTTTTCGAATATTAGCACTTATGAAAAAATATTTCAAAAAAATTGTCAGGGCAGGGATGCATCTGTATCCTGTGACTTGACAGAAGAAGAGGCAGCCCATGTCATCGCAAAACCCCGTATTCATTCCCGGCCCGACCAATATGCCAGAGGAGATCCGCAAGGCGGTCTATGTGCCGACGCTGGACCATCGCTCTCCGGCGTTCGCCAAGATTTTCACGCCAGCTGTTGCCGGGGTGAAGCGGATCCTGCGGATGAAGGCGGGCGAAGTGTTTATCCTGCCATCGACCGGCACGGGCGGCTGGGAGGCGGCGATTTCCAACACGCTGTCGCCCGGTGATACAGTTCTGGCGGCGCGGTTCGGCATGTTTTCGCACCGCTGGATCGACATGTGTCAGCGCCACGGCTTGCACGTGCAGGTGATCGAGGCGCCGTGGGGGCAGGGTGCGCCGGTGGCAGCGATCGAGGCGGCTTTGAACAACGATGCGGGCCACAAGATCAAGGCGGTTCTGGCGACGCATAACGAGACGGCGACGGGGGTGCGGTCGGATATCGCTGGCATTCGCAAGGCGATGGATGCAGCGGGGCATCCGGCGCTGTTTCTGGTGGACGGGGTGTCGTCGGTCGCTTCGATGCCGTTCGACATGGATGGCTGGGGCATCGACATCGCGGTGACGGGCAGCCAGAAGGGGTTCATGCTGCCGGTAGGGCTGGCCATTCTGGGCGTCTCGCCCAAGGCGCTGGCAGCGATGCAAAGCGCCCGCCTGCCGCGGACGTTCTTCGATTTCGCCGATCAGATCCGCACCAATGCGGCGGGCGGCTATCCGTATACGCCGCCGGTGGGGCTGATCGCGGGGCTGGCACGGGCGGTCGAGATGCTGGAGGAGGAGGGGATGGAGCAGGTCTTTGCCCGACATCACCGCATTGCCGAAGGCGTGCGGCGGGCGATTGCCGCCTGGGGGCTGCGGCCTTGTGCGGTGACGCCCGACCTTTGTTCCGACACGGTGACGGCGGTTGTGGTGCCGGAAGGGTGCAATGGCACCGATCTGGTGCAGTTGGCGGCCAGGAAATACGGTGTGGCGTTCGGGGTGGGCTTGGGCGAAGTCGCGGGCAAGGTGTTTCGCATCGGCCATCTGGGGATGCTGACGGACGTTCTAATGCTGGCGGGGCTGGCGACGGCAGAGATGTGCATGGCGGACCTGGGTTGGAGCGCGCGGTTGGGCTCTGGGGTGGCAGCGGCGCAGGACTACTACCGCGACACGGCCGTTTGAGGAGGGGCAGATGTATATTCCGACCTATGACGACGTTCTGGCGGCGCATCAGCGCATCAGGCCGTACATCCATCGCACGCCGGTGCTGACATCGAGCTATATCAACGGGTTGGCCGGGGCCGAGTTGCATTTCAAATGCGAGAATTTCCAGAAGGCCGGGGCGTTCAAGGCGCGGGGTGCGTCCAATGCGGTGTTCGGGCTGACGGATGCGCAGGCAGCCAGGGGTGTGGCGACGCATTCCTCGGGCAATCACGGGCTGTGCCTGTCGTATGCGGCGGGGCGGCGGGGGATACCTTGCACGGTTGTCATGCCAAGGACGGCGCCGCAGGCCAAGAAGGATGCGGTCAGAGGCTATGGCGGGGTGGTGGTGGAATGCGAACCCTCGACCTCCAGCCGCGAGGCAGTGTTTGCCGAGGTGGTGGCGCGGACCGGGGCGGAGTTCGTGCATCCCTATAACGATCCGCGGGTGATTGCCGGGCAGGCGACCTCGTCGCGCGAGTTGAACGAGCAGGTGCCGGGGCTGGATGCGGTGATCGCACCGATTGGTGGCGGGGGGATGGTGTCGGGAACGTGCCTGACGCTGTCGACCGTAGCACCCAAGGTGCGCATTTACGCCGCCGAGCCGGAACAGGCCGACGACGCCTGTCGCAGCTTCAAGGCTGGGCACATCATTGCCGATGACGCGCCCGAGACGGTGGCGGATGGTCTGAAAGTGCCGCTGAAAGAGCTGACCTGGCATTTCGTGCAGAAGTACGTGACGGACATTCTGACGGTTTCCGAGGATGAGATCATCGAGGCGATGAAGCTGATCTGGAAGCGGATGAAGATCGTGATGGAGCCGTCGAGTGCGGTGCCGCTGGCGGCCATTCTGAAGAACCCCGGGGTCTTTGCGGGCCAAAAGGTCGGGGTCATCATCACCGGCGGCAACGTCGATCTGGACAAATTGCCCTGGATGTAGGGCTGGGAGGATATCATGAACAAAGCTGTGGATTTCAAGGGGTTGGAAGTGGGCTATGACATTCCCGCCCTGCCGGGGATGGACGAGAAAGACATCCAGACACCGTGTCTGGTGCTGGACCTGGATGCGCTGGAGCGCAACATCGTGAAGATGGGCGACTATGCCCGCGCCCATGGCATGCGCCACCGCGTCCACGGCAAGATGCACAAGTCGGTCGATGTGGCGCTGTTGCAGGAACGTCTTGGCGGCTCGGTCGGCGTCTGCTGTCAGAAGGTCAGCGAGGCCGAGGTTTTTGCCCGTGGTGGCATCAAGGACATTCTGGTCAGCAATCAGGTGCGTGACCTGGCCAAGATCGACCGGCTGGCGCGTCTGCCGAAATTCGGCTGCCGCACCATCGTTTGTGTCGATGATCTGGCCAATGTGGCGGACCTGTCGGCGGCGGCGGTCAGGCATGGCACCACGCTGGAGGTCTTTGTCGAGATCGATTGCGGCGCCGGGCGCTGCGGGGTGAAGACGCCGGACGAAGTTCTGGCCATTGCCCGCGCGGTGGCGGCGGCACCGGGGCTGAAATTCAGCGGCATTCAGGCCTATCAGGGCGCCATGCAGCATCTGGACCTGTACGCCGACCGCAAGGCCAAGCTCGACGCCGCCATTGCGCAGGTCAAGGCTGCTGTTGCGGCGTTGACGGCGGCGGGGTTGAAGCCTGAACTGGTCTCGGGTGGCGGCACGGGCAGCTATTACTTCGAAAGCGCCTCGGGGGTGTTCAACGAGTTGCAGGCGGGCTCTTACGCCTTCATGGATGCCGACTACGGGAGGATCCTCGACAAGGATGGCAAGCGGATCGATCAGGGCGAGTGGGAGAATGCGCTGTTCATCCTGACCTCGGTGATGAGCCATGCCAAGCCCGACAAGGCGGTATGCGATGCCGGGCTGAAGGCGCAGTCGGTCGACAGTGGGCTGCCGGTGGTTTTTGGCCGGACGGATGTGAAATACGTCAAATGCAGCGACGAGCATGGGGTGATCGACGATCCGCAGGGGGTGCTGAAGGTCAACGACAAGCTGCGGCTGGTGCCCGGCCACTGTGACCCGACCTGCAACGTGCATGACTGGTATGTGGGCGTGCGTGGCGGCAAGGTCGAGGTGGTCTGGCCGGTTTCGGCGCGTGGCAAGGCCTATTGAAGGGAAATCCGATGCTGATCATTCCCGAGGCCCTGATCGCGGGCCTTCTGACGCCGGAAGATGCGTTTGCCGCCGTGGAGGCCTGCTTTGCCGCCATGGCGCGCGGGCAGGCCTATAACTTCCCCGTCGTGCGCGAAGCCCTGGGCGAGGGGCGGCAGTATGGCTTCAAATCCGGGCTGGACCGGGTTGGTGGGCAGTTAGGGGTCAAGGCTGGGGGGTATTTTCCGGGCAATGCGAGCAAGGGGATGATCAACCACCAGTCGTCGATCTTCCTCTTCGACCCCGAAACCGGGCGGCCGCAGGCCATGGTGGGTGGCAACCTGTTGACCGCGCTGCGCACCGCCGCCGCCTCGGCCATTTCGATCGACCGGCTGGCGCGGTCTGACGCGCGGGTGCTGGGCATGGTGGGGGCGGGCCATCAGGCGGGGTTTCAGTTGCGGGCAGCGGCACGGGTGCGGCGGTTTGACCGGGTCGTGGCATGGAACCTGCACCCCGAGATGCTGCCAAGGCTGGGCGAGGTGGCCGCGGAATTGGGCCTGCCGTTCGAGGCGGTGACTTTGGCGCAACTGGGGGCCGAGGCAGACGTGATCATCACCATCACCTCGGCGCCTGCCGCCTCGCTCATGAGCGCCCATGTCCGCGACGGCACCCATCTCGCCTGCATGGGAACCGACACCAAAGGCAAGCAAGAGGTCGAGGCGGCGCTGGTCGCCCGTGCCGCCGTGTTCACCGATGAGGTGGCGCAATCGGTCAGCATTGGCGAGGCCCAGCACGCGGTGGCGGCGGGGCTGCTGGATGCGGGCGCGATCACGCCGTTGGGTCAGGTCTTGATCGGCGAGCATCCGGGGCGGATGTCGCCGGGGCAGGTCACGCTGTTCGACGGCACCGGGGTCGCCTTGCAGGACCTGGCGGTGGCGGCAAGGGTGGTCGAACGGGCACGGGCGCTGGGTTTGGGGTTGGAGGTGGAGGTGTGAAAAGGACCGTCGCTAGAAAGGGGCGGGCCTGTCGTGCCACAGGAGTGCCGTCAGATTGATGCTTACCCGTCTCAGTTTTCTAGCAATGCCAAATGGCTAACCCGAAGGAAGGCCGCGCCACTCTGCAAGAGCGGCGGTGCGATCAAGCTTGAGATTCTGTCGGCTGTTGAGGGCGCGCTCCTTGTTGGAATGGTTGTGCACTGAAGGAGGAACGGATGCGAACTTCTGCAACGTACGCATCCGCCGAAATCGCAGCATTGCACGCTCTCTTCTTCGGAACGTCTGGTGCGAAGTCTCGGCACGATTTGAACCGCCCCGGGTTTGCCGGAGACCTTTAACCTGACTAGGGATGAGGGTTATGGAAAAGAGTAAGAGATCAAATCGTTATTCGCCGGAGATGCGGGCTCGGGCAGTTCGCATGGTCTGTTGATGGCGTGGATGCCCCCTCCTGACGGCATTGCAATGTGCCAATGTGATGCAC
>JANXPK010000366.1 GCA_025357355.1 Rhodobacterales bacterium | reverse complement strand
TGGAACGACACCCGCAGCCATGCTGAGGCCGCGGCGCTTGACGCCAACCCGATCTTCCGCCGCCTGACCGGCAACATCGTTTTCCCCGGCTTCACCGCGCCCAAGCTCGACTGGGTCCGCAAGCACGAGCCCGCCATCTGGGCCAAGGTGGCCAAGGTCCTGTTGCCCAAGGACTATCTGCGCCTGTGGCTGTCTGGCGAACATGTGGCAGAGATGTCGGATGCCGCTGGCACTGCCTGGCTCGACACCGGCAAACGCGACTGGTCAGATGACCTTCTCAAGGCGACCGGCCTCAGCCGGTCGCAGATGCCGCGCCTCGTCGAAGGCTCGCACCCCTCGGGCACCCTGCGCGCTGATCTTGCGCAAAAATGGGGCCTGCCCAAGGGCGTGGTCATCGCTGGCGGTGCTGGCGACAACGCGGCCGCCGGTATCGGGGTGGGCGTGGTCAAGGCGGGGCAAGCCTTTGTTTCCCTTGGCACATCCGGCGTCCTTTTCGCCGCCAATGACGGCTATCAACCCGACCCCGACACCGCCGTCCACACCTTTTGCCACGCCCTGCCCGCAACCTGGCATCAGATGGGCGTGATCCTCGCCGCAACCGACGCGCTGAACTGGTATGCCGGGCTGACAGGCCAGACCGCCGCCACCCTGACGGGCGACCTTGGCCCGTTGCAGGCGCCCGGCAAGACCCTGTTCCTGCCCTATCTCGGCGGCGAGCGTACACCCCTGAACGACGCCGCCATCCGTGGCGCCTTCCTTGGCCTTGAACACGCGACTGATCGCGCCGCGGGCACCCGTGCCGTGTTGGAGGGTGTTACCTTCGCCTTCCGCGACAGCCGCGACGCCCTTGCGGCGACTGGGACAAAGCTGGAACAGGTGCTCGCGGTCGGTGGCGGCTCCAAATCCGACTACTGGCTGCGCGCCATCGCCACCGCCCTTGGCGTCTCGCTGCAAGTCCCGGCGGCGGGCGATTTCGGCGGGGCTTATGGCGCCGCCCGCCTTGCCATCATGGCCGCGACCGGGGCCGGGGCCGAGATTGCCACCATGCCGCCCATCGCCCGGACCGTTGACCCCGACCCCAAACTGACCGCCGCCTTCGACGCCGGCCACGCCCGCTATGTTGCGGCCCGCAACGCCATCCAGGCCCTATCAAACTGAGGACACCATGACCGACTTCTTCAAAGGCATCCCGCAGATCAAATACGAAGGCCCGACCTCGACCAACGAATTCGCCTTTCGCCACTACAACCCCGACGAAGTGTTGATGGGCAAGCGGATGGAGGATCACCTGCGCTTCGCCGTCGCCTATTGGCACTCCTTCGCCTGGCAAGGCGGCGACCCGTTCGGCGGCCAGACCTTTGAACGCCCCTGGTTCGGCGACACGATGGCTTTGGCCAAGATGAAGGCCGACGTCGCGTTCGAAATGTTCGACATCCTTGGCGCCCCCTTCTATTGCTTTCATGACGCCGACGTCCGGCCCGAGGGTGCCACCTTCGCGCAAAGCAAGAGGAACCTCGAAGAAATAGTTGATTACCTTGGGCAAAAGCAGTCCAGCCACAAGACCAAACTCCTGTGGGGCACCGCCAACATGTTCAGCCACCGCCGCTGGATGTCAGGTGCTGCCACCAATCCCGACCCCGATGTCTACGCCTATGCCGCTGCCTCGGTGCAGGCGATGATGGACGCGACACACAAGCTTGGCGGGGCGAATTATGTCCTGTGGGGCGGGCGCGAGGGCTATGAGACGCTCTTGAACACCGACCTCAAGTCCGAACGCGACCATGCCGGACGTTTCTTGCAGCAAGTGGTCGAGTACAAGCACAAGATCGGCTTCAAGGGCACCATCCTGATCGAGCCGAAGCCGCAGGAACCCTCCAAGCACCAGTACGACTATGACGTCGCCACGGTCTACGGCTTCCTCGTCCAGTTCGGTCTGGAAAAGGAAGTGAAGTGCAACATCGAAACCGGCCATGCCTTCCTTGCCGGGCACTCGTTCGAACACGAACTGGCGATGGCGGCCTCGCTTGGCATCCTCGGCTCGATCGACATGAACCGCAACGACCTGCAATCGGGCTGGGACACTGACCAGTTCCCCAATTCCGTGCCCGACACGGCGGTGGCCTATTACGAGGTCCTTCGCGCCGGTGGCTTCACCAGTGGCGGCACCAATTTCGACGCCAAGGTGCGGCGCCAGTCGCTCGACCCGGCCGATCTGATCCTCGCCCATGTCGGCGCCATGGACATCTGCGCCCGCTCCTTCAAGGCCGCAGCCGCGCTCTTGGCCGACGGGTCGCTGGAACAGGCCCGCACCGCCCGCTACGCCGGTTGGGACAAGGCCGAGGCCAAGGCCCTGCTCAAAGGCTCGCTCGATGCGGCTGCGGCCACGGTCACTGCCCGCGGTCTGAACCCCGAACCACGTTCGGGTCGGCAAGAGCGGCTGGAAAACCTGTGGAACCGTTTCGTCTGACCGCAATGTCGCCCCTGAAGAGCGTCGACATTGCCCGCCAGATTGCCGAAGTGCCAACGGGTCACCTCATGGATTTCCTCGCCGAATCCGACCTGTTGGCCCTGACCGTGCCGCTGCCCCTGGGCGGACGCGGCGCACCAATGGCCGACGGCGTGGCGCTGACTTTCGACCTTGCCCGCCGCTCCGGCTCGGTTGGTCTGACCTACGCCATGCATCTGGCGCAGATCCACACCTGGGCCGCCCATGTCGGCGGCTCGGCCTATCTGGCGGATGAGCTGCGCGCTCTGATTGCATCCGGCAAACTGGTGGCCTCGGTGGTGTCAGAGCCCGGCACCGGCGGCAATATCCACAAGGCGACGGCGGTGCTGGCCGAAGGCTTGCAGAAAGACACCTCCAACACCTCTTATGTGCCGCAAGCCGGGGCCTTTCTGGTCACCGCGATGGACGATAGCGGTCCAAAGCCGGTGCAGCGCATGGTCATGGTGCGCGCCGATCAAACGCAAGCCACGGAAAAGCAGCGCAATTTCATGATGGGGATGAACGCCATCCACAACGCCGCTTGGTCCTTCACCTTTCGCTACCCGCCCGAGGCGGTCTTCGCCGAACCTTTCGCCACCATCGCAAGCGCCACGATGACCGCCGCCACCCATCTTCTGTGGGCCGCGATGTGGAGCGGTCTGGCCGCCCGTGCCCTCGACACCGCCCAGCGCTATGCCAAGCAGGAACTGCCGCCCGACATCGCCGCCCCGGTCATGACAAGGCTCTCCGAACTGCGAAACCGCCACTACACCCTGAACGCCCTCATCCGCGACAACCTGCGCCCTGCCATCACCCCCTTCGCCGCTGCCGCCGCCATCAACCGGCTCAAAATCACCGGCTCCGAGATCGCGTGCGAAATCACTTTGGCATGCCTCACCATCACGGGTCTGCGCGGCTACGCCGAATCCGGCCCCTATTCCCTGGCCGAAGTGGTCCGCGATGTCCTCAGTGGCCCCCTCATGGTCGCCAACGCCCGCCTGCAAGCCAACACCGCCGGCATCGACCGCTACTCCGACGACCGCCCCTGACTACTTTCATCTTTTCACAAATATCCCCCCGGAGGCTCCGACACCTCACCCGGCAAAGTCGGTGATCACGGCAACCCCCGGCGCCATCGGCCCATCAAAGGCCCGCAGTTCCACCGAGGCATCCGATAGCGCCACTTCCCGCGCCACGATCGGCCGCACATCCACCACCCCGCGGGCGATCAGGTCCAACAGCGACGGATAGCGCCAGCTTGGCATTCCCCGCGTGCCATATAAAGCCAGCTGCATCATGTAGACCGCATTCATGTTGATCCGCATCGTCGCCGTGTGCCCGGTCGGCAACCCAACCTGGACGTGCCGCCCCAGAGGCCGCAGACACTCCAATGAGCCATTGGTCGTCATTTCAATCCCCAAAGCCTCGACCGACACATGCGCCCCGCCGCCGGTTGCCCCAATGATCCTCGCCGCAACATCGCCGTCCCGCGCGTCAATCGCCTGCTCTGCCCCCAGCGACAGCGCATGGGCCAGTCGCTCTGGTACCACGTCCACCACCACGACCCGCGCCCCCAAAGCCCGCCCGATCAGCAGCAGCGACAGGCCCACCCCGCCGGTGCCATGCACCGCCAGCCACTCACCCGCCTGCAACGCCGCCCGTCCTGTCAGCGCGTGATAGGCCGTTGTGACCCGGCACCCCAGCCCTGCCGCCAATGCGGGCGTCAGGTTGTCGGGCAACCGGGCGAGGTTGTGGGCATGCGGCGCACTGATATACTCAGCATAAGCCCCCGGTTCGCCAAACCCCGGCACCCGCTGCGCCCGGCAGGTCGTGGTCTGGCCCGACCGGCATTCCGGGCATTCGCCGCACGACAGGATGAAGGGTGCGATCACCCGGTCACCGACACGCCAACGGGCGAGCGGCCCCGCCGCCACCACCTCGCCGCAATATTCATGACCCGGAATGGCCCCCAGCTTGACCTTGGGATGCTCGCCGACCCAGCCGTGCCAGTCGCTGCGACAGATGCCACAAGCCAGCACTTTCAGCACCACGCCATCTGCCTCGCCTTCCGGATCCGGCACGGTTTCAAGGCTGAGGTCGGCGCGGTACTGACGGATGACGGCGGCACGCATGATTGGGCTCCGGTCGGATTGGTCAGGCAAAACTCGCGATGGTCCTGAGCGCGCCGTCCAGCGCGCGGCCCTCTTCGTCCTTGAGTGCCGCCTCGCGCAAGCGGCGCGCCCAATCGGCGGCGTCCGGGCGGTTGGCGATCAGGGTCACCCCTTGCAGCACCCGGTCGTATTTCGACAGGCCGCGGGCGTGGGTATCGGAATAACCCTTGATCAGACGGCGGGTCCGAACGACCTCGACCGCAAGGTCATAGTTCACCGGCAGATAGGCCATGGCCGCGGCGAGCCACCCCACCAGATGGGCGACCTCCTGCGCATGACGATAGGACCGACGGCGCCGCGGTTTGAGGCCACCAAGTACATACAGCACCACAAAGGCGCCCAGACTGTCCGACCGCAACCGCCGGCCCTTGCCAAACCAGCGACCGATGCGCGCCGTCCAGACCGGGTCGCTGTCCA
>JANXPK010000351.1 GCA_025357355.1 Rhodobacterales bacterium | reverse complement strand
CTGTTTGATGCCGAGCACTTCTTTGACGGCTACCGCGCCAATCCGGCCTATGCGCTGTCCTGCCTGCGGGCGGCCTACGACGCCGGGACGCGGTGGATCGTGCTGTGCGATACCAACGGCGGGACGCTGCCTTCGGAAGTGGGGCGTGTGGTCGCAGAAGTGATCGCCAGCGGCATTCCGGGTGACCGGCTGGGCATCCATTGCCATGACGACACCGGCAATGCGGTCGCCAACTCGTTGGCGGCGGTGGAGGCGGGGGTGCGGCAGGTGCAGGGCACGCTGAACGGGCTGGGGGAGCGGTGCGGCAATGCCAACCTGACCACGCTGATCCCGACCTTGCTGCTGAAGGAACCCTTCGCCAGCCAGTTCAACACCGGGGTTTCACGCGAAGCGCTCAAGGGCCTGTTGCGCGACAGCCGGATGCTGGATGACATCCTGAACCGCGTGCCCCTGCGCGCGGCGCCCTATGTCGGTGCCTCGGCCTTTGCCCACAAGGCGGGCCTGCATGCCAGCGCCATCCTCAAGGACCCTGCGACTTACGAGCATGTCGATCCCGCGCTGATCGGCAACGAGCGGGTGATCCCGATGTCCAATCAGGCCGGTCAGTCGAACCTGCGGGCCCGGCTGGCGGCGGCGGGGATCGTGGTGCCAGCGGGGGACGCGCGGCTGGGTCGGATACTGGAGGTGGTCAAGGAGCGCGAGGATCAGGGCTATGCCTATGATGGCGCGCAGGCCAGTTTCGAGCTGCTGGCACGGCGCGAACTGGGGCTGTTGTCGCAGTTCTTCGCGGTGACGCGCTACCGGGTCACGGTGGAACGGCGGGCCGGCAGACCCCTGTCCGAGGCGGTGGTCGAGGTGCGCATTGGCGAGCATACCATGCTCAGCGTCAGCGACAGTCTGGATGCTTCGGGCAATGACCGCGGCCCGGTCAACGCGCTGTCCAAGGCGCTCGCCAAAGACCTTGGCCCCTATCAATCGGTCATCGACGATCTGCATCTGGTCGATTTCAAGGTCCGCATCACCCAAGGCGGCACCGAAGCTGTCACCCGCGTCATCATCGACAGCGAGGATAGCAACGGCCATCGCTGGTCCACCGTCGGGGTTTCGCCCAATATCGTGGATGCCTCGTTCGAGGCGCTCTTGGATGCAATTACATGGAAGTTGGTGCGGGATGTCGCGTAACAGGATCGGACTATTGGCCGCGCTGGTGTTGGCGGGCTGCGCACCCGCGGTAGAAAAGCAGGCGATGCCAGCGCCGGGCACACCCGAGGTCATCGTATCGTCCGGTGGGGCGCTGTTCGGCGCAACCGTCACGCGGATCTTCGAAGGCGACGTTGTGGCGATGGAGACCTATCGCCCCGGCACCCAGCAACCTGAGGTCAGTGTCGCCGCCGGGCGTCCGCATGTCTACGGCGATGTCGTGGCGCTGTTGACCAAAGAGGGGCCAAAGGCCAAGGCGCGGATGCCGAGGCATGCGGACATGTGCCTGGATTACGGCACCGATTCGGTGCAGGCGATCCCGCCGGTCGCCAATTTCAGCGCGCTTTCCACCGGATGCCCGGACAAGGCGGTGACCAAGTTGATGGACGACGTGCTTGCGACACTGGCGCCGCATGTCCCTTGAAGCCTGCGCCGCCCTGGTCGAACGCGGCGACCCGGACCGCTTTGCAGCCACCATGGCGGCACCGCTTGCGGCCCGCGTCCGGCTGTGGCCGCTTTATGCCTTCAATCTGGAAGTTGCCCGCGCGCCTTGGGTCACCAAAGAGCCGATGATCGCCGAGATGCGGCTGCAATGGTGGCGCGATGTGGTGGCCGCGCCTGCGCGTCGGGCGCATGAGGTGGCGGGGCCGTTGCATGACCTGATCGCGGCGGCGGGTCTGCCGGTCGCGGTGCTGGCCCGGCTGGTTGCCGCGCGTCGCTGGGACGCCTACCGCGAGGCTTTCGCCGATCGGACGGCGTTTGATGCCCATCTTGATGACACCGGCGCCGGTCTGATGTGGCTGGCGGCGCGGGCGCTGGGGGCCAGCGATGCGGCGGAAGTACCGGCGCGAGCCCTGGGCTGGGCGACGGGGTTGGTTAGCTTTCTGCGCGCCGTGCCGGAACTGGAGGCGCGGGGGCGAGTGCCTTTGGTGGACGGTCGGGCAGAGGCGGTCAGGGCTTTGGCCGAAGATGGCTTGCGCTGCGTCAGGGTTGCGCGGGCGGGGCGGCATTTGCTGGCAGCGGCGGCCCCGGCCTT
>JANXPK010000350.1 GCA_025357355.1 Rhodobacterales bacterium | reverse complement strand
CCAACCCTTGTCGCCGTTCCATTCGGGTGATTTTGCCGGGGCTTCGAATGCATGGGCCGCGATGCCGAAGCGGTCGGCGGCAGGTGGATCGATCCTGGCCAACGACCCGCATCTTGATTTCTCGGCCCCGACGATCTGGTATCTGGCGCGGCTGCATCTGGCCGCTGGCGATGTCATCGGCGCGACGATCCCGGGGATGCCGCTGGTGCTGCTGGGGCGGTCAGAGAAGCTTGGCTGGGGGCTGACCTCGAGCTATCTTGACGATCAGGACGTGGTGATCGAAAAGATCAACCCGGCCAATCCCGAACAATACATGACACCGGACGGCCCCAAGGATTTCACCACTCGCCGTACCATCATAAACGTCAAGGGCGACGCCCCAGTCACCGTTACCCAGCGCTGGAGCGAGAGTGGGCCGATCCTGCCGGGCACGCAATACGATCTTGATACCGTGACGCCGCCCGGTGATGTCGCGGCCTTGGAATGGACGGCGCTGGACGGTGCGGACACCTCAATGTCGTCGGCGATGGCATTGATGCGGGCGCATTCGGTGGACGAGGCGATCAAGGCCGGGGAAAGCTTCGTCGCGCCGTCGCAGAACCTGATGGTGGTCGATGAAAGCAACATTGCTTTGCAGGTCATCGGACGCATGCCGTCGCGCGACCCCAGCCACGAGACCCAAGGCCGGATGCCTGCGCCCGGATGGGAGGGCAAGAACCGTTGGCTGGGGATGCTGCCCTACTCCGACAATCCCAGCTTCAAGAACCCCGACAGCGGGATTCTGGGCAATACCAACAACAAGACCGTGGACCGTCCGTTCCCGCAGCATGTCAGCTTCGATTGGGGCGATGACCAGCGCATCCAGCGCTGGCTGACCCTGATGAAGACGCGCGAGGTCCATACCCGCGACAGCTTCATCGAGGCGCAGCTGGATACGGTCAGCCCGACGGTTCGCAACCTGTTGCCGCTGATCGGCAAGGATATGTGGTTCACCGGGGCGGCCGCACCAGAGGGCACGCCTGAACGCATCAGGCAAAAGGCCTTGACGTTGCTGGCCAAATGGAACGGCGAAGAAAACGAGCATCTGCCTGAACCGCTGATCGCCGAGGCCTGGTTGCGCGCCCTGCAAGATCGGCTTTCCCGCGACGAGATCGGGCCGTTGGAAGACACGATCACCCACCCGAACCCCGATTTCATCGAGCGTGTCTATCGCAACGTCGACGGCGCCTCGGTCTGGTGCGACGTGATCCAGTCGGCAGCGGTTGAAAGCTGTGCCGACATCGCACGGATGGCGCTGGACGACGCGTTATTGGCGCTGTCCGAGAAATACGGCCCCAACATCGAAAGCTGGCGCTGGGGCGATGCGCATGAGGCGACGCATGACCATTCGGTGTTGGGCAAGGTGCCGTTCATCCGCTATTTCGTGAACATCCGCCAAAGCACCAGTGGCGGCGACAACACGCTGATGCGCGGGCGTACCAGCGGCACCGGCGACAACCCCTATTTCAACGTCCACGGCGGCGGTTATCGCGGGGTCTATGACTTTGCCGACCCGGATAGTTCGGTCTTCATCATTTCGACCGGGCAGTCGGGCCATCCGCTGTCGCGGTTCTACGATGATCAGTCCGAACTATGGCGACGCGGCGAATATATCCCGATGTCGCTTGACCCTGCCTTGGCGCGGGCGGCGGCAGTGGGGATCACCCATCTGATGCCCGCGAAATGAGTGTCACGATGATCACGCCGCGCCTGCGCTTGCGACGGGCGGTCTGGGGTGACCTGCCGGCGTTCCACACCATCCTGAGCCAGCCGCAGGCCATGCGCTACTGGTCGGTGCCCGAACATGAAACGCTGGCCCAGACGGAGGACTGGCTGACCCGGATGATCACGGGAGGCGATTTATCCGACGATTTCGTGATCGAGAAAGACGGTCAGGTGATTGGCAAGGCCGGGGCGTGGCGGCTGCCGGAAGTTGGCTTCATCTTGCATCCGGCCCATTGGCGGCAAGGCATCGTCCATGAAGCGGTGTCCGCGCTGATCCCACATCTTTTCGCCGCGCACCCGGTGGCGCAGCTGACAGCAGAAGCCGATCCCCGGAACACGGCCTCCCTTAACCTACTGGCACGGCTGGGGTTTGTCGAAACCCACCGGGCAGAGCGGACCTTGCTTTGGCGCGACGAGTGGTGCGATTCGGTCTATCTGGCGCTCAAGCGTCCGCGGTGAGGGCGGGACTGGAGGGTTTCACAC
>JANXPK010000262.1 GCA_025357355.1 Rhodobacterales bacterium | reverse complement strand
GACCCGAAATACCTTTTGCTCGACGAACCCTTCGCCGGCGTTGACCCCATCGCTGTCGATGACATCCGACACCTGGTGCAGGCACTCAAGCTGCGCGGCCTGGGCGTTTTGATCACCGACCACAACGTGCGCGAGACGCTGGAGATCGTGGACCGCGCCTATATCCTGCATGATGGTCGTGTTCTGATGACCGGCACTGCCGATGAAATCGTGCGCGACGAAACCGTGCGCCGGGTCTATCTGGGCGAGAACTTTCGCATCGTGTGATTGTGCATGTCAGTTAGGTGACAGTTCTGTTGACAACCACCCCATAGCATCCCCAAATGAAGGGGATGAGAGCGTCAATCGCCCAACCATTTCTGTCCCATCTGGCCCGGTTCGGGCCTCGCGAAAGGTGGTGAGTTCGACAGATTACCTAATCCCAAGGACCCATTGCCTATCCTGACGCATCAACGCGGCAGGCCCGAAATCTTCGCGCAAAGGAGACATCATGCGCTATCAGATCAGCGGCAAACATATCGACATCGGCGAAGCCCTTCAGACCCATGTGAAGGCCGAACTTGGCGAAATTGTTGAAAAATATGCCCAGCGCCCGACCGATGCCGTGATTGTGTTTTCCAAGGTCGGCCATGAAAATGTCTGCGAAGCGATTATCCACCTGTCGACCGGCCTGACCGCGCAAGCCAAGGGTCACGCCACCGAAATCTATGCCGCATTCGAGTCCTGCCGCGAAAAGATGGACAAGCAGATGCGCCGCTACAAACGCCGTCTGCGCAACCATCACCGCGACCGTACGTCACCGATTGAATTCGAACAGGGCGCGGCCTATATCCTCGCTCCACCGGAAGAGGCAGAAGACGGCGACACCGACACCTTGCAACCCGTCGTTGTGGCCGAGATGGAAACGAAGATCCCTTCGATCACCGTCGGTGAGGCTGTTATGCAACTGGAACTGGCCGCGCAACGGTTCCTGGTCTTTCGCAATGAGGGACATGGCGGGGTCAATGTGGTATATCTGCGGGACGACGGAAATATCGGCTGGATCGACCCCCGCAACAGCAAGTGAAGTCCCCGGCAAATCGGGCGAGCAGGTAAAGAACGGCGCATGGAACTTTCAAAACTGCTTATTCCCGGCGCAGTCCGGGTTGTAGGGCAATTGACCGGCAAGAAAAGACTGTTCCAGGAATTGGGAGAGATCGCCGCGCAGACCTACCACCTCAACGCCTCGATGGCGACGGACGGTTTGCAAGAGCGTGAAAGTCTGGGGCCGACCGGCGTGGGGCATGGCATCGCCCTGCCTCATGCAAGGCTTGACGACCTTGACCAGATCGTCGCGGTCTTTCTGCGCATGGAACGCCCGCTTGATTATGACAGCGTCGACCGCCAGCCCGTCGATCTGGTGTTCGGTCTGTTTGCCCCAAAGGAATCCGGGGTGGACCACCTCAAGGCCTTGGCTCTGGTCTCGCGCACCATGCGTGATCCCGGCATTTGCACCAAACTGCGCGCCAATACCGACCCGGCAAAACTTCATGCCATCCTGACCGAGGCGCGCGCCAGCCAGGCCGCATAAATTGGGCCTAAGCCCAGTTGCCAAATCCGAACGCAGTGTAGTCGCGCCCGTACGCATCGCGCGCGGCGGCTTCCATGTCCGGCCCGTAGATTGCCGCCAGCGCGTAGGGATATTGCTCGGCCGTCGCAGGAAGTGGTCGCATTTCGACCCCGACATGCCCGCAGACAAAGGCCAGATCCTCGGCCAGCCGATCCTCGCGCAACAGATAATCCGGCCCCTGTACCTGCGCAAACCCCGCGATGGTTGCCAGTTGAGAGGCAAATTGCGGCGGTGTGCGCAGTTCGGTCCGCCCGGCATGGATGTGCTTGATCAGTTCCAGAAACACCAGAAACCCGGCCCGATGCTCGGCCTCGGTTTTGAAGCCCGGATGGGCCTTTGGCGACAATTCGAACTTGTGCACACGTTTCAGATAGGGCCGCAGCTCTGGCATCCATTCCTTATCCAGAAAGTCGCAGTAGGCCGCGTAGGCCCGTGCCAGCGGGTGGCGCAGCACTGCAAAACTGCGCTGACCGGGATGATCCTGCCGCCACTTGCGCAGGCTTTGCCGGTCAAAACTGCTCTGCAGCCCGCCAAAAGCTTGCAACCATTTCCTCACCTGCTGCTCCGGCCCGGATTTGATCGGCTGGAACATCAGCCCTACGGTATCGCTGGCGACATAGCTGCCCACCGCGCCGGGCCGCCGCGGCTCGAAATTCGGTGTATGGTTCAGGTTGAACCAATCCAGCGTCGCCAGCCCTGCGACCATCTCTGCCGGATTGGCGACCTTGTCGCTGATCGGTTCGGGGTTCTGCTTTTTGAACCGGAACACCAGATCGTCAAGCCGTCCCTCCACTCCCAGAAACGCCGCCAGCCCGTTGATCACCTTCAAGTCAAGGATGTCATCGTAGTCCAGATAGAATGCCGCCTGCCCGCTGACCTGCAAGCGGTTCAGCAAGACCTTCTGAAAGCCCTGCAATTCATCGATCCGCGCCTTGAACTCATCCAGGTCGAACTGCAGACGGACCGTCCGCAAGTGCTTTGTGTTGGCCAGCCACCACTGGTCGCTTTCCTTGGCGATCTTCCAACTGATGAAGCTTTCCAACTGGTTGCGCGTCAGGATGATCTTGGCCACCGTCGGATCATCGACCACCAGATCGAACACACGCGGATCATGGTCATGAAAATAGCGAAACCCCGGCATTCCTGCCGTCTGTTCCCGCATCACCCGCAACAGCCGGGCCGGGTCGGCGTTGCGCTCTTCCAGCGTCACGCCCAGCAGTTCACTCTTCCCGTCACCGCCCAGAAAATACGGGTTGAACGCCTCGCCATGGCAGGTGACGCCCTTGATGGCGTTCAAATTGGATTCCAGAAAATTTGAACCAGTTCGCATTTCGGCAAATATGACGAAAGAGGAATAACGCGCCTTCGCCATGGGTCATTTCACCAGATACGGGCGTCCGCGCCGCGAAGCCGTCGGGTTCGGGTCTTCGCCGGTCGGGAAATCGCCCATCAGGATCGGCTGCATACCTTGATTGCGCAGGTTCTGCAGGAACTGGCCAAAGCCCTTGAGGTCGGCCAGCCGCGGCGCCTCGGTCAGGCGGCGCAACGAACGCGGGCTGATCTCGTCGATGATGCTTTGCAACGGCTCCATCGGGTTTTCCACAAACTCCGCCAGCGACCAGATCCGCACCCGCGCCTTGGTCCAGGGCGAACGCAGCACGCCCAGGTGATCCGCCTCGATCTTCTGCAACCGCGCCGCCTCGCGCCGGATGTCGCTGAAGTTCTGGTTGGAATGAAACAGCGGGATGATCCAAGCGCCAGAGATCACCGAAATCTGCGCGTTGGGGTCCAGCGACATGAACCAGCCAATCTCTTGCCGGTCGGCTGGACCGAACTGAAAACACTGCCGCTCGCCCCGGGTGTTCCAGATCAGGTTGGTGAGAAAGCTCTTGGGCGCATAATCCCGCATCGCCGCGCTGTCCGACATTGCCCCGTTAAACACCGTCTCGCCACCAGCAAATTGCGCACGGTCCGGGGCGTAAAGATGCCCGTGCGCCCTTGTGCCGGCAACCTTGCCAAGCCAGGATTCGAAATTGTCGAACAGTTCGGCAAACCCTTCGAACACTGAATAGGCCGCCGCTGTCCGGCCGTTTTCGTAATTCTCATTCGGCATCCGGCTTTGCATGTACAGGCCCGGCCGCCCCTTGATCCGCCGCTCCACCGCTTTAGCGAACAAGCGGTCGATCTTGCCGGGATTAGGCTCTGCCGTGGCCTGACCCGACGCATCGCCGTGCAGGAAGTTCTGGTACAGCTTTTCCGCCTGCGGCCAGATCTTGCGGGCGACAAAGCAATCGGACCGGCGCAAAAGTTGCAGGTGGTCGTCGTAAAAGATATGCGGCTTGCCCTGAAAATCGAACTTGGACAAGGTCAGCGACCGGCTTTCAACATTGGTCGAAACCTGGCGCACGAGGGTCTGAAAATAGCTTTCGTCGGGAATCCACACCCGGCGGAAATAGCGGTCGATGTCTGCGCGGTCCGGACTTTCCAGAATTGCGGACAAGGTCTGCCGGGTCAGACACCACCACTGGCTGCCCAGATGCGGCACCAGGCCTGGCGGTACCCGGCGTTTGTAACCGATCTTGCGCTGCAATTTGACATATCCGTCAAAGAGCCGCCGCCGCCGCCGCCAGCTGAAGGGAAAGCGCAGCGTAAAGCGTTCGAGGTCCAAGCCGCCAATGGTCCAGCCGACATCCTCGGTGGTCACGCTTTCGATAAAATCGACTCGCGGACGGGTGGACAGATAGGCCTTCAGTTCTTCGACCGGGCGCAGCGGCAGACACGAGCCAGAGGCCAGAAACACGTGCCGCACTTCCGGAAAGGCGCGCAGCATGATGGTCGACGCCCCCTGGGTCGCGGCCACAATCCCCCAGGTGCCCCATTCGCACGCGAAACGTCCCGAAAAGCGGATGTTGCTCAGATCGGACAGCATCGCCACCAGCCCGTCATAGGCCAGACGCGTCACCCGCTTGTCGACATGGATGACCACCGGGCAATCGCGTTCGGCCCAATGCCGTGCAACCTCGGCGGCGCGGTCAAGCGCCGTGTGGCACAGCATGACGAAGCCGACGCTCACCCCTGCTTACCCTTCATGCCCAGTTGCCCTTCGACATCAGCCCCAGAATCTCCAATTGACGCCAGTTGATGTATTTCTCGCTGAACTTGCACCACAGATCGGGCTGGCTGGCGAGAGCGTCCTGATAGGCGATGTATTCCTGGCTGTTGGCGTAGTGCTGGCCGCGCGTCATCTCTTCTGCGGCCTTCACGGCGAATGTATCCAGAAATTTGGCATGCAGAAGGCAGCCCGAGGCCTTTTCGCCCCCCCACTCGTCAAAAACCAGGTTGAGGCCGCGCGGCAACAGCATATGGGTCGAACTGACATAGGCGTAAGAGCGGTCCCAGTTCACCAGCGGGACCTTGTTCAGCGCCGGGGCACTATAGGGGTTGTCGCGAAAGAACATCCTCGCCCGCGGCCCGCCCTGAATCCACAGGTTGCTGTTCCAGTTGTTGCGCTGGATGGTGTAGTTGCCGCTGTCGAACCACTGGGCGATTTCAAACGGGTTCTGCCCCTCGTGATAGGGTCGGGCCTGCATTGGCCCCTTGGGGTACATATCCAGCAGCATCGCCGAAAATGACCGTACCGCCGACGCATCCAGCCAGTCGGTCAACGCCCGGAGCGGCCGCGTCTCGCAGAACGGGTAGACCAGGAATTCATCGACATCGACCGTCAGGCACCAATGGCCGTGGCAATAGCGGCGCTGCAGATGGGTCAGCCAGTCCACCCCGAACCGCGACGCCTTGTAACTGGCCTCTGTGCTCCAGATCGACACATCCGACTGCTCGGCCAGGTATTCGCGGGTGCCATCGTCGCTGTCATTGTCCACGACCAGAAAATGCTCGACCCCCAGATCGCGGTAATAGCGCATGAAATACGGCAGCCGCACCCGCTCGTTGCGCACGGTCGACAACAACACGATCGCCTGCGGAGCAATCTTCTTGGTGCGATCGGCGACCGGGCTCAATTCGCGTTGGCGCATAAAGGCCCGCAGATGGGCGCGCCGACGCCGCGCACGCAGTCTGATGGCCCCTATGATGCTCAACCCTCGCCCCCGTTGCCGCCCTGCATGGTCCGCGCCTTCCTCAAATACCCGTCAAGCCTTGACGAATCCTTGATGAACCCTTGCGTCCGCGTTCTGCCATGCCGAAAAGGCGATCTTTGTTCGTTCTTTTCGCCCGATTCTAGTGATTACATCGGGTTATGTAAACAATCAGCCCGCAATTCCCCGACGGCGTGGCCAATCAGATCCAGCCGCCTCGCGACATCAGCCCCATCGCCTCCAGTTGCCGCCACCCGGTGTAGCGGTGCGAGTGATCGCACCACAGATCGGGGCTGCGGACCAGATGGTCGTAGTAGCTTTCATAGAGACGGCTGTTGGCAAAATGCTGTTGCCGTTCACGCTCTTCCCGCGCCTTGTCCACGACGATGGGCAGGAATTTGGTGTGCAGCAATATCCCCGACATCCGCTCACCTCCGCTCTCGTCATATACCGCGTTCAGCCGCCGGGGGAGGATGGCGTGGGTCGAGTTGACATAGGCAAAGCCGCGCTCCCACCGCACCAGCGGCACCTTGTTCAGTGTCGGGGCGCGGCGCGGTTCAGCGCCAAAGAACGCCCGCGCCCGCGCCCCGCCTTGGATCCACAGGTTGCGCATCCGCGGCTGAACCTGAACCACATAGTTCCCGCCATCAAACCACGGCAACACCTCCATCGGGTCCTGACCGGGCGCATACTCCTGCCCATCCAGCGGCCCCTTAGGATACATGTCCAGCATCATTGCGCCGAACGCGTGCAGTCCCTCCCGCTCCAGCCGTTCTGTCAGCGCGTGCAGATCGCGGGTCTCGAAATACGGGTAGACCAGAATCTCGTCGGCATCCAGCGTCAGACACCAGTGCCCCGCTCCATGCCGCCGTTGTAGCCAGGTCAGCCAGTCCAGCCCAAAGCGCGATTGTTTGTAGCCAGCCGCCGTCCGCCAAAGCGAGACGTCCGGTTGCCCCGTCAGCCATTCGCGGCTGCCATCGGTGCTGTCATTGTCCACGATCAGAAAGTGATCGACACCCAGCTTGCGGTGATGGTCCAGAAAATACGGCAGCCGCACAGCCTCGTTGCGGACGGTCGCAAACGCCAGAATGGCACCCGGCGTAATCTTCCCGCTGCGGTCCACAACGGCCCGTAACTGTCGCCGCTTGCGAAAAGCCCGCGCCAAGAGCGCAAACCGCCTCCAGCGCAGCCGATAGGCGCGCCACCCTTCCAGCACCGACCGGGACGGCGCCTTCAACTCACCGATGGACACCACAGCAGGCGGCCTGACCGGCCCCAGAACCCGTTGCAGAACCCCGCGCAGGCGTGTCCCAAGACCGCCTGCCACGTTCTACTGCGCTGCTTTCTGCAGCGCGATCATGTCGTTGAGA
>JANXPK010000259.1 GCA_025357355.1 Rhodobacterales bacterium | reverse complement strand
CGACATCGCCCCGAGTTTGTGAGGCTTCTCGACGATCCGTCACCCGAAGCTCACCGGCTCGCCGCAAATTTGCCGCGCTCAACTGTCAGAACTCGCCAGTTCGCAAGATTTCCCCTTTACCTTGGCCGGGCAACACCCGACCAAGTCGAGGTGGGTTGGGATTGGCATGCACAGCACCGGACAAGGCCACCGCTTTTTGTTCCTGCAAGGGCCGCATGGACCCTTCTTTCACCGCCTGGGCAAGATGCTGATGGCGGCCGGCGCGCAGGTCTGGCGTGTCGGCTTCAACCGCGGCGACCGTGCCTTCTGGCCGACCACCGCCAGCTATATCGCCTTCAAGGGCCGCCCCGAACCCTGGCCCGAGGCTTTCGGCATGATCGTCGCACAAAAGGGCATCACCGATCTGGTGCTTTACGGTGATACCCGCCCCATCCACGCCACGGCCATCGCCACCGCCCGAGCCTTGGGTCTGACCATCCACGTTTTCGAAGAAGGCTACCTGCGGCCGCATTGGGTGACCTACGAGCGCGGCGGCGCCAATGGCCATTCGCGGCTGATGGACCTGACCATCGCCCAGATGCAGGACGCGCTTGCCCAGTCAGACATGGACCTGCCCGACGCGCCCGCCCACTGGGGGGACATGCGCCAGCATATGTTCTGGGGCGCCCTCTATCATTGGTTCGTGCTGACCGGGTTTTGGGATTACCGCAACTTCCGGCCCCACCGCGCCCTCAGCGTCCGCCAGGAATTCCTCTTGTATTGCAAACGCCTCGCCCTGCTGCCCTGGCACCGCGCCGGTCGCATGCTGGCGACCTGGCGCATCCAGCACGGCGGCGCGCCCTATCATCTCGTGTTGTTGCAGCTGGAACATGACGCCAGCTTCCAGATGCACTCGCCCTTCCGCACGATGACCGAGTTTCTGACGCTGGTGGTGGACGGTTTCGCCAAGGGTGCGGCCCACCATCACCATCTGGTCTTCAAGGCCCACCCGCTAGAGGATGGCCGTGTGCCCGTCGCCCGCGAAATCCGCCGTCTGGCCGCAGCCCACGGCGTCAGCGACCGCGTGCATTTCGTGCAAGGCGGCAAGCTTGCGCAGCTTCTCAACCACGCCCGCACCGCCGTCACCGTGAACTCCACCGCCGCCCAACAGGTGCTGTGGCGTGGCCTGCCGCTCAAGGTCTTTGGCGCCGCCGTATATGCCAAACCGGAGTTTGTCTCGTCGCAAAGCCTGCCTGACTTCTTCGCCCATCCGACCCGTCCCGACAGCCGCGCCTACCGCGACTATCGTCACTACCTTCTGGAAACCAGTCAGGTTCCGGGCGGTTTTTACTCCACCCGTGGCCGACGCGAGCTTATGCGTCAGGTCGTCGACATGATGCTGCAACCCGAGGACCCCTATGACGCCCTGACCTCGGGGAACGCGGCACCACGGCAACAGTTGCGCCTCGTCAACTGATTCACGAAATCGGTGCTGGCGTTTTCTTCCATCATTGCGTAGGCTTGCTGGCAAAACTTGAGGCAAACTCCAGTTAAAGGAGCCCGAGCAGTGACCACGACTTTCTCAAGGGGGGCGACCGCCCTGTCCCTTGTCGCGCTATTGTTGGGGACCGCGTCGTGCGGCCTGCCTCGCTCTGGCCCCGACAAGAAGCAAATCTATGCCGGATCGGTGCTGAACGGCGGCGACGCCTTCATTGTCTCGGTGAACCCACAGGTGACCCGCGCAACGTCGGTCGTGCCCGCCCTCGGCTTTACCTCCGATTTCACCAAGGCCGGGCTGATGGGCTCCGACATCATCTCGCCCGGCGACGTGCTGTCCCTGACCATCTTCGAAAAC
>JANXPK010000240.1 GCA_025357355.1 Rhodobacterales bacterium | reverse complement strand
AGGACATAAGCGCGGTCCAGTCATGGGCCCCGGTCGCCCGAACTGGCATCATTTGCGCGGCAACCCGTCCCCCAAATGCACCCAGGGAACCATCTCCTCACTGTGAACATGCTGCGCTGGCGCAAAGACCCTCGGGTCATCCAGCGATGCCGCGTAGAAATGCGTCTCGCCCGGATAACGGGTCGCGCGATAGGTCATCTGGCTGCCGCAACGCCCGCAAAAATCGCGCCACACCCCAAGGCTGGACGCAAACGTCAGCGGCTGCTCGCCCGTCCAGCGCCAATGCCCATTTGCCACCCCGAAAAACGACGTGAACCCCGACGACGCCGCCCGCCGACAGCTTTCGCAATGACAATGGGCCTGCCAAAGCGGCTGCGCATCGCATTCGAACCGCACAGCACTGCACAGGCAATGACCGCCATAAGGGATGGGATAGGGGCTCATGTGCAACAGGTTGCACGGCAAGGTGTGGCGCGTCAAGAGACGACATATTGTGGATACGCCGTTGCAACCCGCCATAGGCTGGGGAACTTGTTGACTTCACAACCGGCGTCCCCAAGGATGCAAACCTGACGGAATCACGAGGGCCCGCTTTTGCGTCTGACACGCCTTCGCCTCAACGGCTTCAAAAGCTTTGTCGACCCCACGGATCTGGTGATCCATGAGGGGCTGACGGGCGTGGTCGGTCCCAATGGCTGCGGCAAGTCGAACCTGCTGGAAGCCTTGCGCTGGGTGATGGGCGAAAACCGAGCTTCGGCGATGCGGGGCGGCGGGATGGAAGACGTCATCTTCAACGGTGCCGCCTCGCGCCCTGCCCGGCATTTCGCCGAAGTTGCCATAGTCATCGACAACAGCGACCGGTTGGCGCCCGCCGGTTTCAACGATGCCGACCAGATCGAGATTGTCCGCCGCATCACCCGCGAGGCCGGGTCGGCCTACAAGGCTAATTCCAAGGAGGTGCGGGCGCGCGATGTGCAGATGTTGTTTGCCGATGCCTCGACCGGGTCGCATTCCCCCGCTTTGGTGCGGCAGGGCCAGATCACCGAACTGATCAACGCCAAGCCCAAGGCGCGGCGGATGATCCTGGAAGAGGCGGCCGGGATCAGCGGCCTGTATCAGCGGCGGCATGAGGCTGAGTTACGGCTGACGGCGGCGGAGGTCAACCTGACCCGGGTCGATGACGTGCTGGAAGCCCTGGCGCAGCAGGTGTCAGTGCTGACAAGGCAGGCCAAGCAGGCCGCGCGTTACCGCGAGATTGGCGAAGAGTTGCGGCGGGCCGAGGGGATGCTGTTGTATCGCCGGTGGCGCGAGGCCGAGATTGCACGCGCCGAGGCCGACAGCGCATTGCGCCAACGCTTGACCCTGACGGCCCAAGCCGAGGCAGCGGCGCGCGCTGCTGCCTCGGCGCGCGAAGGGGCGGAGGACGCCTTGCCGCCACTACGCGAGGATGAGGCAATCGCAGCCGCCATCCTGCAACGGCTCACCCTGCAACGCACCAGTCTGGACGAGCAAGAAGCACGCGCGCGGCAGTCGGTTGATACGCTCAGCGGACGTATTCGCCAGCTCGGCTCGGACATGGAACGCGAAGCCGGCCTTAACCGCGATGCGGGCGAGACGATTGCGCGGCTGGACTGGGAGATTGAGGCACTTGTCAAAGCGTCGGACGGCCATGACGACTGGCTGGCGCAGGCGGCGGAGGCAGCGCGGCAAGGAGCGGCAGAACTTGGCCATCGCGAGGGCAACCTCTCGCAAGCCACGGAGGATGCTGCCCGTCTGGGCGCGCGCCACCAGTCGACCCAACGCCTGTTGGCCGAGTGCCGCAGCACGATTGACAAGGCCGAGGCGGAAACCACGCGTGCCCAGTCAGGGGCCGTTGTCGCCGAAATGGCGCTGACGAACGCCATCAACGCCTTTTCCGCAGCTGAACAGGCCCAGTCCGCTGCCATCGCCCTGGCGGCGGAAGCAGAACAGGCCCTGTTATCGACCGAAGAGGCACGTGCTGCCACGCAGACCCGTGAAGCCGAGGCGCGCGCAGCGCGTTCCGCGGCTGAGGGCGAGGCCAATGCGATCCGAGCCGAGGTGGCAGCCCTTGCAAAGCTGGTGGCACGTGAGGCGCAAGCGGGCTCGCAACTCTTGGACCGGTTGACGGTGGAGCCGGGTTTTGAGGCCGCCCTTGGCGCGGCCCTGACCGATGACTTGCGCGCGCCCGAGATCAGCGGAGCGGCGAAGTCGGGATGGGTGCCGATGGACCAGTATGACCTACCTCAGCGGCTGCCAGCGGGTGCAGCGCCTTTGGCGACACATGTCGGCGCCCCGGCGGTTCTGGATCGGCGACTGGCGCAGACCGGTCTGGTTGCGGCCGCCGATGGCCCGCGGTTGCAGGTGCATTTGTTGCCGGGCCAGCGGCTGGTCAGCATGGAAGGTGACTTGTGGCGGTGGGACGGCTATCGCTCTGGCGCCGATGACGCGCCTTCGGCCGCGGCGCTGCGCTTGCGGCAGTTGAACCGGCTGGTGCAGCTGAAGCGCGATCTGGAGGATGTCGCTGCCCGCGCCGCAGGCGCTGCGCAGGCCCATGATGCCTTGCAAGCCCGGCTTGCAGAATTGTCCCGCGCGGATGGCCTGGCGCGCGAGGCCCGGAGGGCGGCGGATGCCCGGGTCACCGAGGCTGGGCGCGCGGCGG
>JANXPK010000224.1 GCA_025357355.1 Rhodobacterales bacterium | reverse complement strand
CAAGCCCGGCGCGCAACAGCCCCAGCAGAAGGGATCAATTGCCGCTGGTGCCGGCCGTGTCAGGGGCCGCGCCTGGAGCGGGGGTGGCAGCAGCACCCTTGGCACTCTTTTTGCCATGGTGACCCATCATCATCTTGATGGCCGCATCGGCCTCGGTCTGGTCGATGACGCCGTCCTTGTTGGTGTCAACCATGTCGAAGAAATTCGCCGGAACCGGCGGGTCCAGCATTTCGGCAGCGCTCAGCATCCCGTCGCCGTCGGTGTCGCGGTCATCGACAAACTGCTGGGCGCGGTCGGCCATGTTCTTGGGCCACGCCGCCGCAATCTCGGCGACCGACAGCTTGCCGTCGCCATTGCTGTCGATCGACGCGGCACGACCCTTGCGGAAGGCGGCGATCTCGTCCTTGCTCAGCTTGCCGTCCTTGTTGGTATCGACCGCCGCGAAATTCAGCTCCGGCGGCACCATCATGCCACCCCGGCCCATCATCGGCTTGTCGGCCTTGTTGTCGGCGATCGCCGCCGTGCCCAAAAGCAGCACGGCCACCGCCGCAATGCCCAAACCTGTCGTCTTGTGTGTCAGTTTCATCGCTTGTTCCTACTGCTCCGGGAGGTTTCTCCGGTCCCGATGTCAATCAAACGCCCGGTCCGGCGAATTCCGTCGCGGGCATTGCGACAAAGCCGCGCGCCCCGCCATTGCCCCTCCCCTTTGGCGCCAAAACCGGCTACAGCACGATATCGCTTCAACGAACCACTGCCCGGCCAAAGGTACAGAGTCCGAACTTGCATCTTCTGCTTCTCTTCCCTTACCCGATAGGCCAAAGCCTGTCGGGGACGCGCACGACCGCCCCCCGGGCGGGCGCGTTCCGCTCCCACCCGCGGTCGTGCGCCTCCCCTTCCTCACCGTCAGCACCCGACCCGGTCCTCTGGCACCGGCGGTGAGGGCGGCCGTACAGACCGCACGGCCATCATGATGTTTCCATCAAGATCCATCGTGCTCTAATAGCCCAGGCTGCAAGACAAGGAACCGCCATGACCGCGCAACTGGCTTCAGTCGCCGCCGACGACGGCACCGAACGCCCCCTCTGGCCGGCGTTGCGGCGCGGTTGGCGCTGTCGCTGCCCACAATGCGGCGCGGGCCCGATGCTGCGCGCCTATCTCAAGGTGCGCGACTATTGCCCGGTCTGCGGCGAGGCTTTGTACCATCAGCGTGCCGATGACGGGCCCGCCTATCTGACCATCCTCATCGTCGGCCATATCCTGGCCCCGACGATCTATTTCACCTTTGTCACCTTCCGGCCCGCACCGCTGACGATGGCCGCCATGTTCACCACCCTGACCGTCGCGCTGGCGCTGTTCCTGCTGCCCAGGCTCAAGGGGATGCTGGTGGCCCTGCAATGGGCCAAGCGGATGCACGGCTTTGGCGCGCGGCCTGACCTGCCCGATCATGGCTGAACCCGATCATGGCTGAACTTGTCGCCGTTCGGTCGGCCGCCTCGCTGATCCTGTGGCGGCAGGCGCCGGGCGGTCCACAAGTGCTGATGGGTCAACGCGGCTCCGCGGCCGCATTCATGCCGTCCAAATATGTCTTTCCCGGTGGGGCCGTCGATCCGGGCGACCATTCGGCCGGGCATCTTGCGCCCGATTGCCAGACCCGACTGGTCCAACACTGTGCCCCACCCGCACCTGATCCAGCGGCGCTGTGCGGCTGCGCCCTGCGTGAACTGGTCGAGGAAACCGGGCTGACGCTGGCCCCTGCGACGCCGCTTGCCTTCATCTTCCGCGCCATCACCCCGGCTGGCGCGCCACGCCGGTTCGACGCCCGTTTCTTTCTCGCCCCCGCAGCACAACTCGTCGGCGACCCCGATGATTTCGCCGCCGCCACTGATGAGTTGTCGCACCTGCACTGGATCGGCCTGACTGAAGCGCGCCACCTTGATCTGCCTTTCATCACCGAGGTCGTGCTGGCCGAGGCCGCGGCCTTGCTCTCCGGCCACCCCCAGCCCGGCGTGCCGTTCTTCGACAACTCCGGCCCGACCCCGATATTTCGCCGCCTGACCTAGGGCATGATCAGCCTTGGCGGAAACTCCGGCCCGCCCGTCCAGAATAACCTGAACCCCCACGTCATGCCTTTCTTCCCTTCCCCGACAGGCCAAAGCCTATCGGGGAGGCGCACGACCGCCCCCCGGGCGTGCGCGTACCGCTCCCGCCCGCGGTCGTGCGCGTCCCCTTCCTCACTTCAGCACCCAGCCCAATCCCCCTTGCCTTGCGCTGGCGCGCCGCGGCAATCGGACCGATGAGGGCTACACTGTAGCCCTCATCAGACGGTCCTCCGGCACCGGTGGCGAGGGCAGCCTTGCAAATCACGCGGCCAGCATGATGTTTCCATCAAGTTTCTCCAGTCTCTGGCAGCGCCCCGGTCTTTCTGACCGGCCACACCGGATGCGGCACCGGGTCCTTGGCCCGCAGGAAATAACGCCGGAAAATCTCGGCGTAGCTGGCATAGACATAGCCGTCATTGCGCCGCAGATAATGCGCCTTGTGCGCCGCATAAAGCCCCGGCAACCGGTACCACGCAGCGCCCGGGTGCATGTGGTGGACGACGTGGAGGTTGTTGTTCAGGAACAGCAAGGCCAGCGGCCCGCGGTCCTCGATCACCACCGTGCGGGCGCGAAAGGCGTCGTGCGAACGGTGTTCCAGAAACGTCCGAATGCGCAGCAAGCTCAGTCCGAAATACACCGCCACCAGATAGGCCCACAGCGGCATCGTCCCCCAGGTCAAAAGCCACGCCAGCACGATCACCAGCCCAACGCCGTGCATCAGCCAGGCCTTCACTACCGCGCGGTTTCCAGCCCGGATCAGGGTCAGATCGGTGTGCAGGAATTTTACCGTGCCCAGCAGCGGCCCGATGATCATCCGTCCCGCCAGGGTGTTGTTCCAGCGCAACACGGCCCGAACCGCCCCCGGCAGCCGCGCCCAGACTTGCGGATCGTGGTAGTTCGATTCCGGGTCGTCATAGGGGTCGGTCAGCGCGGGGTCGAAATGGTGCTGCAAATGGGTGTCGCGAAATCGCCGGAACGGCACGAACAGCGCAAGCGCCGGCAGAACCAGCGCCTCGTCCAGCACGGCAATGTGGAACGGATGCCCGTGCAGCGCCTCATGCTGCAACGACGAGAATTGCGCGATCGCAACCGCGGTCAGCAGCAATGACAGCACAGCCTGCTCTTGCCACAGCATTGTCCCAGCCGCCCAGACCACATAGGTCAGCAGCAGCAGCAAAGTCGGCCATTCCAGCCTGTTTTCGTCGACATCATTCATCTTACAGCCTTTTTTACCCAATGTGACAGATTCACCCTTGTCTTGGAATTCCGGTAATGCGCAACATCTGGTCATTCTTGTTCTGGAAAGCCAGCGGATGGTTGACTTCATTGACAAACGTGACCGGGCCGATCTGTTTCGCCAACGCCTTGCAGAGGCTCTTGGCCGCTGCGGTCAGACCCAGAGCGGTCTGGCACGGGCCGTCGGCGTCGACCGCTCGACGATTTCCGCCTTGCTGGCCCCCGGCACCCGGCTGCCAAATGCCCAGATCGCCGCCGATTGCGCCCAGGCCCTTGCGGTTTCGACCGATTGGCTTTTGGGGCTGACCGAACATCCCGAACCCGCCGAGGCGCTGCTCGATGCCGCCGTGCAGTCGGTTCCCGCAACGCGGGCGCTCTTTGACGCCACGATCTTTGGCTGGCATCGCGCGGCGGCAGGCTACAAGATCCGTCACGTGCCCGCGACCCTGCCCGACATCCTGAAAACCCGAGACGTGGTGTTGTGGGAATACCGCGACGCCCTTGGTCATCATGGGGCCCAGGCTTTTGCCAGCTTCGAGGCGCAGCTGGCCTTGTTGCGCGAGGTCCGGATGGATTTTGAAATCGCGATGCCGCTGGATGAATTCGCCAGTTTCGGGGCTGCCACCGGCTATTGGGACGGCATTCCCCTCGCCACCCGGCGCGCCCAGATCGACCATCTGATCAGCCTGTGCGACGAGCTTTACCCGGCGTTGCGGCTGTATCTGTTCGATGCCCACAAGGTGTTTTCGGCGCCGGTCACGGTCTTTGGCCCAAAGCTGGCCGTGATCTATCTTGGCCGCAGCTACTTTGCCTTTGGCGACAAGGCCAAGGTCGCCGAGGTCACGCAACATTTCGACTGGCTGGTGCGCGAGGCTCAGTTTGGCACCCGCGAAACTGCAAACCACCTGCGCGTATTGCGGCAGTCGCTTGGCTAGGGCAAATGCAGCCGTCCGGAAACGTTCCATCGGCTTTGGCCGAACATCGTCCGGCCCGCTCCACCGATTCGCAGTTTATGGTTAATGCAGACTGCGGGCCGGAAACTTCGCATCTGGTGTAGAGGCAATGTAGGCCGAATGTAGGTACTTTGTAGGTCGTTCATCTTCCGTTAATCAGGCCAATTAACGCGGCGTTCTCAAGGGCTTGTCGACACCAGATGGTCGGCCAGATCAGCCATCCTCCCGTTCCCGCATACACCCTAGAAAACCACGAACATGTCGATGGCGTAACCGTTGAACCGAGCGATGTCTTTTGCGGCCTTCAACCGGTCTGGCGGCAACGTCGCGCCACGATTCAGCACAAATCCAAACTGGCCAGAGGGTGTGCCGACCACCAGCGTGCGGTAGTCGGCATCGGCCCAAAGCACCCACCAATCCTCCATGCCCCTGATGGCAAATCGCCCGGGCCGCGTCATGACAAAGGGGCCGGCCCCAGTAATTTCTCGCCCCGTCAAGCACAGATCCCACCGCGCTTGACCCGTTGCGGCGATGTCCACATCGCCCGGTGCGCAACCCGCCTTGCCCCCTGGCGCAAAGGTCGCGACCTGGTGCCAGCGGCCTGCAAGGCGTGCCGGATCAAGCACGGCAGAGGAATAGATCGGGGCCGAAGCTGTGCGAAAGGTGACGGCTGTAGGGGTGGCATGGTGCGCGCAGGCAGCAAGCAGCATCAGCGCGGCGGCACGGATCAATCGATGCACAGGGTCACCGCGCGTCCATCCTTGTCCAACACGTCGTTGCAACCGAACAGCGGTGCAAACGGCGCGCAAGTATTTGATCTTGCAAGACACATTCCTTCGCAGTCGCCCTTTTTGGTACAAAGCTTGCCGCCATCATGCGTGGGTTTCACGCAAAGATTGGCGCCGGTTGTTCCGGCGACCGCCCATTGCCCGCCCGACTTTTCGCACAAAAGCTGCTCGGCCGTCTTGGGCTTTGCGGGTGGGGTGGCCGCTGCAGGTGACGCAACCGGCTTCATCGCCGCCTGTCCAAGCGTCGTCGGGCGCGGCTTGGGATGCGGGGTCTGCGCCGTCGCGATCCGGACCGGCGGAGGCGCAACCTCGGGCCGCGAGGGTGGTGGGTTGGCCGCTGCCTTGGGGGCAGGCTTTGTGGTCTGAGCGGGGGAACCGAGGGTCGTGACGGAAATAGCGTCTGTGGACAGCCCGGTGATGCCTGTGGCTTTGGGTGCAGCCATTTCCTGGCCGGCGGGCGCTGTCAACTGACAGGCGCACAGCAGAGAGAAAGCAAGGGCTAGTAGTATCCAGCGCATTTCAGCACTCATGTTGGTTAGGCAGACAAGGCCTCATGCCGGGTTGGGTTACAAGGGGCCTGTGTGGGATGTGGCCTCAATAGGGTTGCGGATGGCTGCGGTGAGCGGCGTCGATATCGGCGAGAACCTCGTCGGAAAGCTGCAACTCGGCGGCTGCGATGTTGCTCGCCAACTGCTCCAGATTGGTGGCCCCGATGATCGGGATGGTCTGAAACGGCCGCTGCCGGCAGAACGCGAGTGCCATCTGGCAAGGGTCGAGCCCATGGTGTGCGGCGACCCCGAGGTAGGCGGCTGTTGCAGGAAAAACCTGCGGCGTGATGCGGTTGCTCAGCGTGGCATTCAGCGCCCGCCGGGTGCCTTCGGGCGTCACGTCGCCGACATATTTGCCCGACAGGATGCCAGCGGCAAGCGGCGAGAATGCCAGAAGCGGCAGGTCCTCGCGCACCGAAAGCTCGGCCCAATCGCTGTCGAACTGACGGCAAAGCAGGGAATATTCGTTCTGGATGGTTGCCACGCGCGGCAGTCCGTGCGCCTCGGACAGGGCCAGCCAGCGCGACGCCCCCCACACGGTTTCATTGGAAAGTGCAATGTAGCGGATCTTGCCCTGAGCAATCAGATCGGCGGAAGTTTCCAGTATTTCAATCATATGCGCTTCGATTTGCGCCTTTTCCGGCCCACGCGGATCATAGGCCCATATGTCGCGAAAATGATAGGTATCGCGGTTTGGCCAATGCAGTTGGTATAGGTCGATGTAGTCGGTGTGCAGGCGTTTGAGCGAGCCTTCGACGGCCTGACGCAGGACTGCGCCGGTCAGAGCCGCGCCGGCGCGCACGGCCGGTTGCCCAGCGCCGGTGACCTTGGTCGCCAGCACCAGCCGCGACCGCCCGCCGCGAGCTGCGATCCACGAGCCGATGATTTCCTCGGTCCGCCCGACGGTCTTGGCGCTGACCGGATTGACCGGATACATCTCGGCGGTGTCCCAGAAATTCAGGCCTGCGGCGATAGCCATATCGGCCTGGGCGTGGCCATCGGCCTGAGTGTTCTGGATGCCCCAGGTCATGGTGCCAAGGCACAATGCCGATACTGAAATGGCGGTTTGACCCAATCGCACCTGTTGCATGTCGCCCTCCGTTTGGGGTGACCCTAAGGCGAATTGCGGTCGAGTGCATCCACTTTGCTGTCGGGCCGCGTTGCAGATCGGCGCGGAAATCTCGGAAGGTCGTGGACGCCAAGCCCTTGAGTTCGCGCTGTTAATTGGCATGTTTAACCAAAGATGAACGACCTACAAACCACCTACATTCCGCCTACAATGCCTCTACACCCGATGCGAGGTTTTCGGCCCTCCTTTCACGTTAACCATAATCTTGCGAATCACGGTGTGGCCGCGATGGGTAGGTTGATGGCTTGAGAACGTACCGGGAACATCGTAAGATCGGGCATGGTGCTGCCCATTCGAACCGACTCAAGCGGCCGCAAGGCCCTGCCCGAACAACCGCTGCCCGGCGGGCTGGGGCTGACGCTGCAACGCGGGCGGGTGCATGAGCTGTGCGGGCCGGCGCGCACCGCACTTGCCGCGCTGATCCTGGCCGCGAGCGAGGGGCCGGTGATCTGGATTGCTCCGGGCTGGCTGCCCGAGCGGCTGTATCCGCCGGGCCTGCGCGATCTGGCCGATCCGGGGCGGATCATCTTTGCCCGCGCGCGGCGGCCGGAAGATCTGCTGTGGGCGATGGAGGAGGCGTTGCGGGCGGGGGCGGCGCCGATCGTGCTGGCCGATCTGCCAGCCCCCCCGCCCCTGACCCCGATCCGCCGCCTGCATCTGGCGTGCGAGGCGGGAGCCGAGGCCGCGCGCCACCGCGGCCGTCTGGCGCCCTTGGCTCTGGTGCTGACGCCGGAAGACGGCGGCGCGCAAGGCGTCGAAAGCCGCTGGCAGATGCAGGCCGCACCCAGCGCCTCGACACTTCTGGAAAGCCGCAGCGCCTGGGTGATGCGGCGCCTGCGCGCCCGCATGGCGCCGCCAGCCGCCTGGCGCCTGGCACGGGATGGCGGTGGGCTGATCAGCGCCGAACCGCTGCCATAAGCAGAAGTGATCAGACCAAAGTCCATTGTGCCGGTACACTCAGGGGCAAAGGTATGTTCATGCGCAATTTTCTCGCCCTGTGTCTGATCCTGACAAGTGCCGCCGCCATGGCCGCGCCGCGCAACTACGTGCTGCAAGCCACCGCATCGAACGTCGGGTTCGAGACTGATTTTGGACCCGACAAGATCACCGGGCAGATGCCGGTCACCCAAGCCGATCTGAGCATCGACTTCCAGAACATCGCCAATAGCAAGGTCGCCGTTACACTGGACGTGACCGGGGCCGAGGCCAGCTTCCCCTTTGCCGCCCAGGCGATGAAGGGGCCCAAAGTTCTGGATTCCAGAGAGTTTCCGAACATCACCTTCCTAAGCACCGCTGTTGCGCGCGATGGCGATGGGGCAACGGTGACCGGCAACATCACCATTCGCGGGGTCACCCGACCCGAGGTTCTGCACGCCGTCCTTTACCGCCAGCAGGGCGCCGTGGCGGGCGATCTGAGCCATCTGAGCATCAGGCTGACCGGCACCATCGCACGCAGCGACTTTGGTGCAATCGGGTGGAACGACATGGTGGGCGATCAGGTGCGGCTGGATATTCTGGCGCAGATCCAGCGGGTTGAGTGAACCGTGGCCCGGCGGAACGATCCCACGCATTACGGGCTGGTCAGCAGGGTGATCCACTGGGCGATGGCGGTGCTGATTCTGGCCATGCTGGTGCTGGGCACCAAACTTTCGCATTTGCAGCCGGGGCTGGCCAATCTGTGGCTTTACGGCCTGCATAAGACCGGCGGCTTCATCGCCCTTACCTTGATCGTCCTGCGCCTGATCTGGCACCGCATTTCGCCGCCGCCGGGGCCGCTCGGCGGGGGCTGGACCCGCCAGGTGGCAATCTGGGCACACCGGGCGATCTATGGGCTGATCATCGCCATCCCGCTGTCAGGCTGGATTGCAAGTTCGGCGACCGGACTGGACGTGATGTTCGCCGACACCTGGGTGGTCCCGCCGATTGCGCCGGTGTCAGAGGCTTGGGAGCATTGGGGATTTCTGGCGCACCGGGTGCTGACACGGACGCTGATGGCGGTGCTGGTGCTGCATGTTCTGGGGGCGGCGCGGCGGGCTTGGCAGGGGGATGGCACCTTGCGGCGGATGATCAGCGGCTGAAAGTGAGCCCGTGTTGCAAGCGTCTGGCCCTTGGTCGCGCCTTGCGCTAAACGAGGCGCGACTTGGACAAAGGGCGCGCCATGGCACGGATTCTGATCACCTCGGCCATTCCCTATATCAATGGGATCAAGCATTTGGGCAATCTGGTGGGAAGCCAGTTGCCCGCCGACCTGTTCGCCCGGTTTTGCCGGGCGCGGGGGGATGAGGTCATGTTCATCTGCGCTACCGACGAGCATGGGACTCCCGCCGAACTGGCCGCCGCCAAGGCGGGCAAGCCAGTGGCCGAGTACTGCGCCGAGATGCACGATGTGCAGGCAGAGATTGCCCGCGGCTTCCGGCTG
>JANXPK010000186.1 GCA_025357355.1 Rhodobacterales bacterium | reverse complement strand
CTGGATGTATCCCGCCAAGACCCCAGCGGCAGGTCTGCCCAAGGGATTTGAAACGCTGATCACGCCCACCAAGTCGCTGCTGCTGTCGTCTGCCGGCGCCGAAAACCTGCGTCAATCCGCCGTGGCCGAATGGCAAGCCGCATTGTCCCGCTGAGCCTGACGGCGCTGGCGCTGTCGGCTGCCATGGCGGCGCTGGTGCTGGGTACGGCGCTGATGCTGGCCATGCAGTCGAATGCGTTTGCGCTGCGGCAGACCGACCTGTTGGCGCTGGTCTTCACAGTGAAGCAGGCGGCGCTGTCGGCGCTGATCTCTTGCGCGCTGGCGGTACCGGTCGCCCGCGCCCTGGCCCGTCGCCGGTTTGCCGGGCGCGGCGCCATGGTTGCTTTGATGGGAGCGCCGTTTCTGTTGCCGGTGGTGGTGGCAGTGATCGGGATGCTGTCGGTGTACGGCCGGAACGGGGTGGTCAATCTGGGGTTGGCGGCGTTGCATCTGCCGGCGTTTTCGGTGTTCGGGTTGCAGGGCGTCGTTCTGACGAATGTCTTTTTCAACTTGCCGCTCACGACCCGCATCTTTCTGAACGGCTGGGCCGCGATCCCATCCGAGCGGTTTCGGCTGGCCCAGACGCTCGGCCTGCCGCCAAACGCTTTTCGCCGACATCTCGAAAACCCGATGGTGGCAGAGCTGTTGCCCGGCGCGGTTGTCGTGGTGTTTCTGCTGTGTCTGACCAGCTTTGTCGTATCGCTGACCTTTGGCGGCGGACCCCGGGCAACGACGCTGGAGCTTGCGATCTATCAGGCGCTGCGGTTTGACTTTGACCTTGGCCATGCTGCGGTTCTGGCGGGGTTGCAATTTGTGCTGTGTGCGCTGGCGGTGACACTGGCGCGACAAGTAACGCTGCCGTCCGGTCTGGGCACAGGGCAGGATCGCGGCATGTCCGTTCCCGCGCCGGGTGGCTGGCGGCGCGTCGCGGATGCGGGCTTGTTGGCGGGGGTCGCGATTTTCCTGAGCCTGCCGCTGCTGATGGTCCTGTGCGACGGTGTGCCCGCGATGGCCCGGCTGCCCGCGCCAGTCTGGGTGGCGGCGGCGTTATCCCTGGGGATCGCGCTGTCGTCGGCACTTGCGGCATGCCTGGCCGGTCTGAGCCTGGCCTTGGCGGTGGCGAGCGGGGCGCGGGCGGCCCGATGGATCGAGCTGGCAGCCATGGTGCCAATGGCGGCCTCGGGTCTGGTGCTGGGGACCGGGTTGTTTCTGGTGATCCGCCCGATAGCCTCGCCGGAAAGCCTGGCGGTGCCGGTGACAATTCTGGTCAACGCGGCGATGGCGCTGCCGTTTCTGTTCCGGCTGCTGCTGCCCGAGGCGCGGGCGCTGCATCAGGGTTATGACCCGTTGTGCGGCACCCTTGGGCTACGCGGTTGGGCAAGGCTGCGCTATGTGACACTGCCGCGATTGGCCCGACCCCTGGGTCTGGGGTCGGGAATAGCGGCGGCGCTGTCGATGGGGGATCTTGGGGTCATTGCGCTTTTTGCTGGTGATCATGGCGTGACCTTGCCGCTGATGGTGCAGCGGCTGGCGGGGGCATACCGGATGGACCTTGCGGCCGCCGCCGCGCTGCTGCTGGTCAGCATGAGCTTTGCGCTTTTCTATCTTTGCGATCGTGTCGGCCGCCATGCTGCGCCTTGACGCCCTGACGCTCGCCTATCCCGGCTTCCATCTTGGCGCCGACTGGCAGGTCGCTGCGGGTGAGGTCGTGGCGCTGATCGGCCCGTCCGGCGTGGGAAAGTCGTCGCTCTTGCTGGCCATCGGCGGGTTCCTGCCGCTCGCCTCTGGACGCGTGATGTGGCAGGGACGCGACATGACGCGGTCAATGCCGGCAGAACGGCCGGTCAGCATCCTTTTTCAGGATCAGAACCTGTTCCCGCACCTGACGATAGCGCAAAACCTTGGTCTGGCGCTGACGCCCGATCTGCGGCTGACACCGGCGCACAAGGCGCGGCTGTCGGCGGTGCTGGAGCGGTTGGGGCTGGGTGGGCTGGCAGACCGGCGCCCGGCGGCGCTGTCAGGTGGCCAACAGGGGCGGGCGGCGTTGGGGCGGGTGCTGTTGCAGGATCGGCCGATCCT
>JANXPK010000130.1 GCA_025357355.1 Rhodobacterales bacterium | reverse complement strand
ATTGCATTCCACTGGAGAGTCTCGCGCAGTTGTGATGAGGCATTGCGCAAATGACTTGCAAGCGGAACATGGGCTTTGGCGCGTTAACCTATACGGAGGAATAGGGGGGGTGCGGTCGCAATTCAGGGCGATCAGGGGTTCAATCTAGCGATTTGCCATGGCTGATCAACCGCTT
Organism: Rhodobacterales bacterium; assembly: GCA_025357355.1. Taxonomy (GTDB): domain Bacteria; phylum Pseudomonadota; class Alphaproteobacteria; order Rhodobacterales; family Rhodobacteraceae; genus Stagnihabitans. The sequence continues at coordinate 3,001 of JANXPK010000130.1, read as the reverse complement.
GCCGCGTCCACTTGAAGCGGTCGTGCAGCCGGAATGCGCCATCGGCCCAGAACTCCATCTCAAGAGGAATCAGCCTGAAGCCGCCCCAGAACGGCGGGCGTTTGGGTGCGGCGCCATGTTCCAAGGTCACTTTGGCCACCTCGGCCATCAGCGCCGCCCGCGAGGCCAGAGGAGTGGTCTGCTGCGAGGCCCAAGCCCCCAGCCGCGACTTCAGGCTGCGGCTGGCATAGTAAGCGTCGGCCAGAATGCCCTCTTCCCGCGACACCAGCCCGCGTGCGCGGACCTGACGGCGCAGGCTTTTCCAGTGGATCACGAAGGCTGCCTTGCCAGAGGCAGTCAATTCCTGGCCCTTGGCACTGTTGTAGTTGGTGTAGAACACGAACGACGTAGGCTCGATGTCCTTCAGGAGCACCATCCGCACATTGGGCATGCCGCTGGCATCCACCGTGGCAAGCGCAATGGCGTTGGGATCATTGATCTCTGACGCCTCGGCCTCGGTCATCCAGGTCTTGGCGATGTCAAACGGGTCGTCGCCTGCAAATATCCCTGTCCGGTCCATCATGGCCCCCCTCCGTCGCCGCCCTTGATGCAGGCCATTCTATCGCCTACACGTCGGTGTTAACAAACAGGGTGGGGACGCGGGAATGTCAACCGGACTTATGCAGGGCAAGCGCGGCCTTATCATGGGGCTTGCCAACGACAAATCCATCGCCTGGGGCATTGCCCGCGCGCTGGCCGAGCACGGCGCCGAAATGGCGTTTTCCTATCAGGGCGAGGCGCTGAAGAAACGGGTCGAGCCGCTGATCGCCTCGATCGGCATGTCCGAGATGCTGGAATGCGATGTATCCAACGAGCCGTCGATGGACGCGCTCTTTGCGCATCTGGCCGGGCTGTGGGGCAAGATCGACTTTCTGGTCCATGCCATCGGGTTTTCGGACAAGACCGAGTTGCGCGGTCGTTATGTCGACACTTCGCGCGATAACTTTCTGATGACGATGGATATTTCAGTCTATTCGTTCACCGCTGTCGCCCGCCGGGCAGCCGCGATGATGAACAGGGGCGGCTCACTCTTGACGTTGACCTATTATGGCGCAGAAAAGGTCATGCCGCATTACAACGTGATGGGTTTGGCCAAGGCGGCGCTGGAATCCTCTGTCCAGTACATCGCCGAGGATCTGGGCAAGGATGGCATACGCTGCAACGCCATCTCTGCCGGGCCGATCAAGACCCTCGCCGCCAGCGGCATTGGCGATTTCCGCTATATCATGAAGTGGAACGAGTTGAACTCGCCGCTGCGCCGCAATGTGACGCAGGAAGAGGTCGGCAAGGCGGCGCTGTACCTCTTGTCTGACCTCGGCTCGGGCACCACGGGCGAAGTGTTGCATGTCGATGCAGGCTATCACGTCGTCGGCATGAAGGCGGTTGATGCGCCTGATATCGACGTGGTGACGGGGCGCAAGGACAACGGGCAATGACCTTTGCGGCCTTTCTCACAATCGCCACCCTGTTGACCCTGGGGGCGATCAGCCCGGGCCCGGCGGTGCTGATGTCCGCCCGCACCGGGGTGACCGAGGGCATGCGAACCGGGGCGTTTCTGGCGCTTGGCATCGGACTTGGCGCGGTGGTGTGGGCACTTTTGGCGCTGTCAGGGCTGGCGGTGCTGTTCAGGATCGCGCCTGCCCTGTTGTGGGCATTCAAGATCGCCGGCGGCCTTTATTTGATCTATATGGCCTGGGGCATGTGGCGCCGCGCGCCTGAGCCTCTGGCGGACCTGACCGCGGCCCCGCCACGCGGTGCGCTGTCGGCCTTTCGCCTTGGCCTGACGACCCAGCTTTCCAACCCCAAACCTGCCGTGCTTTTGTCGGCAATCTTTGTCGGCATGGTGCCGCCCGGCACGCCGGTCTGGGTGCTGGCGGCACTACTGGTCTATCTTTTCACCGTTGAAACCACCTGGAACACGATTGTTGCGCGGATATTCTCTTTCCAAACCACCCGCCGCGCCTATATCGGTGCCAAGACCAAGATCGACCGCAGCTTTGGCGGCATGCTCGCCTTGCTGGGGGTCAAAATCGCCGCCACCTGAGGAGCCTGGCCCATGAACGACCGCTTGCCGCATGAAAAAGGCTTCCATGTCTCCTGGGACCAGATCCACCGTGACGCCCGCGCGCTCGCCTGGCGGTTGGATGGCAAGGGGCCGGACAATGGCGCGTGGAAGGCTGTAGTCGGCATAACGCGGGGCGGACTGGTGCCCGCGATGATCGTCAGCCGCGAACTGGATATCCGCGTCGTCGATACCATTTCGGTGAAAAGCTACAGCCACCAGTCGCAGGGCGCCGAAGCGGTGATCACCAAAGAGCCGCAGGCCGGTCTGATGGGCGACGGCACCGGCATTCTGATCGTTGACGATCTGGTCGATACCGGCAAGACGCTGGAGCTGGTGCGTCGTCTGTATCCGCGCGCCCATTTCGCCACCGTCTATGCCAAGCCGTCGGGCAAGCCGATGGTCGACAGCTACATCACGGAAGTGTCACAGGATACGTGGATATTCTTTCCATGGGACATGGCGCTGCAATACGTTCAACCCTTTCGCGGTCAGGACTGAACATGCTGGTCAGCCCCTATGGCACCTTGAGCAAATGGCTGCATTGGCTGTTCGAGGCGAGCCTTGTGATCAAGGGTCTGCTGGCAGCGGGCGAGTCGCTCTCGGGCCTTGGTTTGCTGCTGACGCCCAACGAAACCATCATCCATTTCTATTCCAGACTGACCTATTCCTGGCTGGCCGAACACCAGTTGGCGCAAAGCGCATCCGATGACATGGCGCAATGGGTTCAGCACACGGCCGACCACTTCCCGGTTCACCTGCAACATTTCACGGCGGTCTATCTTCTGGCCCATGGCGCGCTCAAATTCGTCATGGTGCTGATGCTGTGGCGCCGCATCCTTTGGGCCTATCCGGCGGCGATGGTGGTGTTGGCCGGTTTCGTGATTTATCAGATGTCCG
>JANXPK010000535.1 GCA_025357355.1 Rhodobacterales bacterium | reverse complement strand
GCGATGCGCCAGGCCGACGCCGTACGCGCCCTTGGCGGCCATCCGGTCGAAGCGGCGGGTCTGCCACCTGAAGCGCTGACGCGGCTGCAAGGGTTTTCCGGTGCGTTATGGTGGGGCGATGCGTCGGGGGCTCGGCTGCGGGCCCAGGCCCTGGCCGGGCGGCAAGGGCCGATTCTGCCGCTGATCGGCGGGATGCCCGACGTGGGTCATGTGTTATTGGAGCGTCACGTTTGCATCGACACCACCGCATCAGGTGGCAACGCGCAACTCTTGGCCGAGGCGGCGGGTGCCTGATCCGAGGGCCAAGATGGGGACGGAGCTAAGACGGGGAAAGGCAGAAAAGTCAGCGCTTGCCGGTTCAGGGACTTCGCCTTTGGCGACGCCTGCGTCAGGGTTCATCGGGCTGTCGGCCAATACTCACGGGTCGGCGAAAGGTTAAAATCCGGTTAATTTCAAAACGTAAGATATTGAAAAGTAACAATAACATGGTCTGTCCGAGGTTTGGACCAACCCGGCAACCCACCAATTCCGGGTCAGGTGTTGCGGATGGCTTTGCAGAACGGCTCGAACAGCCCATCATTGCCGCAGATGACCGCGCCCGAAGCCAGGATGTCATCGCCCTCGCCCAAGGCCTGAACTATGCCGCCAGCTTCGCGCACCAACACGATGCCGGCCGCCATGTCCCAAGGCTGCAACTCGCGCTCCCAGTACCCGTCATAGCGCCCGGCGGCGACATAGGCGAGGTCCAGTGATGCGGCGCCCCAGCGGCGCACGCCGGCGCAGGTCGGCATCAGACGGGCAAGGTCACCCAGCGTGGCAGGAAGGGTCTTCTTGGCACCAAAGGGGATGCCGGTGGCAAAGACCCCGTCGACCATCTGGCGACGCCCCGACACCCGCAGACGGCGGTCGTTCATCCAGGCGCCCGCACCCTTTTCGGCCCAATACATCTCATCCTTGGCGGCATCGAACACCACACCAGAAACGATCTCGCCCTTGTGTTCCAGGGCGATGGAGACTGCCCAATGCGGCATCCCGTGCAGGAAATTGGTCGTGCCATCCAACGGATCGACGATCCAGCGCCGGGTCGGATCGGCGCCTGCGCCAGTGCCGGTTTCCTCGCCCAGCCAGCCATAGGTCGGCCGCCCGCCCAGCAGTTCTTCCTTGATGATCCGCTCCGCCTCGGTGTCGGCCTTGGAGACGAAATCACCTGGGCCCTTGGACGAGACCTGCAGGTTTTCCACCTCGCGGAAGTCCTTGACGAGCGAACGACCGGCCTTGCGGGCGGCTTTGATCATCAGGTTGAGGTTGGCGCTGCCTTGCATGGGGCTCTCGTTGGGTAAGGGGCTGGATCAGGACGGCGGTGTTACACGGGGTGGGCTGCGAAGGAAAGGGGGCGCGGATTGTCGCCAAATGTGAAACTATTGCGGAAACACTGTGAAAAGGTTTGGCCGGGGGCCGCAGCGATTATAATACAGGAAAAAGGGGCACTGCCATGCTCGGCCGCAACAGCTATTCCGCCGCGCAAGTGGCGCAGGCGCGTAAGGATTTCGCCGAAATGGCCGCTGCTTGGCGGGCTGTGGCGTCTCGGTCCGAGCCGGTCGCTCGGGCTGCGGCTGAGGTGCAGGTGTTCAATCAGATGGTGGTGGCGTTGGAGGGTTGGTTCGTTCATCGGCTGCGCGGCGTCGAGGGCAAGGATGGCAACGCCATGAACGAGGTGCGGCTGCTGGCGTTGGGTGTTACGACCAATGGCGGGCGGTTTCCGGCAGACCCGACGATCCGCTGGAAGCCGGATGCCTCGGTGACCGGATATCAGGCCGGGGACGTGATTTTGCTCAGCGAAGAGGTGTTTGGCCGACTGGCCGGAGTGTTTCTGGACGGGATTGCCAAGGCGTTCGCGGGATAACTGTAGCGAACCGCTGGGATTGATCATTTGTGGCGGTGCAGGTTTTGGCATCGGCACGGGTCGCCAAGCTATTGAGCTCGCAGTGTTAATTGGCCAGATTAACGAAAGATGAACGACCTACAAACCACCTACATTCCGCCTACAATGCCTCTACACGTGATGCAAGATTTTCGGCCCCGACCTTGCGTTAACCATAAACCGGCGAATCAGATGCGAGGGTAAGGCAAGGATCGGCCCGGTTGGGCGACAACCGGCTCAGCCGTGGCTTTTCGGGACGAAAGCAATTTTCAGCGGGGATAGATACAATCAGCCGAGTTCGCCGGCGAAAAAGGCTTCCGGATCATCGACTTCGACCAGGCGTTTCTTGTCGATCAGCCAGAAGCGCGAGCCGATGTTGCGCACAAAGCTGCGGTCGTGGCTGACCAGTAGGCAGGTGGCGCCCTGGGTCAGAAGCTCTGCCTCAAGCGCCTCTTGGCCCTCGATGTCCAGATGGTTGGTCGGCTCGTCAAGCAGGTAGAAATTGGGCTGGGCCAGCCGCAGGAGCAGCATGGCGAGCCGGGCCTTCTGGCCGCCAGACAGGGGTGTCAGGGGTTTGGTCTGGGCATCGGCGCGGATACCAGCCCCGGACAACAGGCTGCGGGCCGGGGCGTCGCCGGTCTTGCAGGCGGTGACAAGGTCGAAGGGGGTGGATTTGGCGGGCAGTTGGGCCAGGCCTTGATCGGAGTGGCCAAGAGCGAGGCTGGGTGTGGATTTGATGGAGGGGTGGCCACGGGTGATGGCGGTCAGGATGGCATTGACCAGTTGGGTCTTGCCCGCGCCATTGCGGCCGAGAAGCACGACCCGGTCGCCCTTTTCGATCCACTTCTGCCCGGTACGGAAGAGGGGGTGGCCGTCGGGGGTGGAAATTTCGACGTCGGTCAGACTAACCAGCGCCTTGGCGTGGGTGCCGGAGTTGGCCAGCTTGATCGCCCCGGCAGAAAGGTCGCGGTGGGCGGGGCGGGCGGCGGCCTCGATCTTTTCGGCGCGGTCTTTCAGCTGTTTTGTCTTGGTGATCAACAGGTCGGAGCCCGAGTTGATGCCGATGTTCTTCAGCTTGGCAGCCTGACGGCGCAGCTGGTCGGCGCGGGCGATATCGTTGTCAAACTGGCGTTCCTGCGCCTGATCGGCCTCGGTCAAGGCGGCACGTGCCCGCGTGTAGGGCAGCGCAAAGGCGCGGGAATTCTGGGCGCGCAGGAACAGGCTGCGGGTGGTCACGGCGTCAAGGAAAGCGCGGTCATGTGAGGCGGCGATGATGGCGGTGTCGCGGGGCAGGCCAGCAAGCCAGCGCTGCAGCAGGCCGATGCGGGCGAGGTCGAGGTGGTTGGTGGGCTCGTCCAGCAGCAGGATCTCGGGATGGGTGATTGCGGCGCGGGCCAGAAGGGCGGTGCGTTGCCAGCCGCCGGATAGTGCTGCAAGCGGCGTTTCGCGCAGAGCTTCGGGAATTGCG
>JANXPK010000120.1 GCA_025357355.1 Rhodobacterales bacterium | reverse complement strand
CAAGCCGAACGTGGTCTCGTCCAACGCCACCCCGTCGTAGAAGGCCGAGGTATAGACCGCCTTTTGGGTGTCGAACTGCAACGCCCGCGCCAGTACCGAAGTTGTCGCGTTGCCTCCCAGCAATTCGGCAGCCAGAAGGCGGTCTATACCTCGGCCTTCTACGACGGGGTGGCGCTGGACGAGACCACGTTCGGCCTGGTCATCGTGCCGCCGCCCGGGGAAAGTCTGGGCGATGCCGAAAAGGCAATGGATGACGTGATGGCAAAGTTCCTGAAGGACGGGGTCAATGCGACGGATTTCGCGCGGATCAAGACCCAGGTGAAGGCCGAAAAGATCTATTCGGCGGACAATGTACAAAAGCTGGCGCACGAGTATGGCGCGGCGCTGGCGGTGGGGTTGAACGTCAAGGACGTGCAGGATTGGCCGGACCTTTTGCAAAGCATCAGCGCCCAAGAGGTGATCGCGGCGGCCAAGCTGGTGCTGGACCGTCACAACGCCGTCACCGGCTATCTGACCACCAATGAGGAGACCCAGCCATGATCCGCCGTCTGACGCGTGCCGCAGTCGCGCTGATCCTGCTGGCGTTGCCGGCTGCGGCAGAGATCAAGATCCAGGAAGTGACCTCGCCTGGCGGCATAAAGGCCTGGCTGGTGGAAGAGCATGGCATCCCGTTCACGGCGCTGGAGATCCGGTTTCTGGGCGGCACGTCGCTCGACCGGCCGGGCAAGCGCGGCGAGGTCAATCTGATGACCGCGCTGATCGAGGAAGGCTCTGGCGATCTGGACAGTCAGGGTTTTGCTGCTGCGCGCGACAATCTGGCGGCGGATTTCCGGTTTCGCGCCGACGAGGACGGGGTCGGCGTGTCGGCCAAGATGCTGACCGAAAACCGTGACCAGGCGGTGGCGCTGCTGCACACCGCACTGACCAAGCCGCGATTCGATACCGATGCGGTCGAGCGGGTGCGCGGGCAGGTGCTGTCGGGGCTGGCGTCGGATGCCAAGGACCCCGGTGCGATCGGCGGCAAGATCCTGAGGGCGCGGGCTTACGGCGACCATCCGTATGGCACGGTGGGTGACGGCACGGTGGACAGCGTCAAGGGGCTTAGCCGCGACGACATGGTGACGGCGTTTGCGAACACTGTGGCGCGCGACCACATCTTTGTCGCGGCGGCGGGGGACATTTCGGCGGCGGAGCTGGGGCCGCTTTTGGACAGGCTTTTGGGCGATCTGCCTACCAAAGGTGCGGCTGAGCCGGGGCGGGTGGAGATCAACGTCAAGGCGGGCGTGGTGCAGCAAGACTTTCCGGGGCCGCAAAGCTCGATTCAGTTCTATCAGGGCGGCATCAAGTTCAGCGACAAGGATTATTTCGCCGCCTCGATCCTGAACGAAATTCTGGGTGGCAACGGCTTTTCGTCGCGCTTGATGGATCAGGTGCGCGAGAAGCGCGGGCTGACCTATGGCATCGACACCGGGCTTGCCGCCTATGACCATGCCGAGATCTTGACGGGCAGTCTGGATACGTCCAACGACAAGGCCGCCGAGGCCATTCAGGTGATCCGCGATGTCTGGGCCGATGTGGCCAAGAACGGCGTGACGCAGAAGGAGTTGGACGACACCAAGACCTATATGACCGGGGCCTATCCGTTGCGGTTTGACGGCAACGGCAACATCGCCAGCATTCTGGTCGGGATGCAGATATTGGGCCTGCCGTCGGACTATCCCACCAACCGCAACAAGCGGGTGGAGGCGGTGACGCTGGCCGATGTCAACCGGGTAGCGGGCACGCTGTTGACGCCGGATAAGTTGTTCTTCGTGGTGGTGGGCAAAGCGGCGGGCGTCAAGTCGACCGAGTAGCGAATCTGTGGCCTTGGCGCGATTGACCTGCTAGGATTGGGGTCATGACGCTGCATGACCCCAAGATAGGCGATACCCGCCCGGTGATCCGGCCTTTGGACGAGGCGGCGATCAACCGGATTGCGGCGGGCGAGGTGGTCGAACGGCCAGCCTCGGCGGTCAAGGAACTGGTCGAGAATGCGCTTGATGCCGGGGCGCGGCGGATTGCCGTGGACTATGCGGCGGGCGGCAAGGTGTTGATCCGGGTGACGGACGACGGACATGGCATGACGGCGGCGGACCTGCCCTTGGCGGTGGCGCGGCACGCGACGTCGAAGATCGACGGGTCCGATTTGCAGAACATCCGGTCGTTTGGCTTTCG
>JANXPK010000084.1 GCA_025357355.1 Rhodobacterales bacterium | reverse complement strand
GTCATCATCGCGACGGGCTCCGTGGCCGCCGCTTGGTTTGGCGGCAAGCCACCGCCGATTGACGCCTTGATTATCGGGTCGATTGACGACCCCTCCTGAAACCTCTTAAAGCCACTTAAGGAGAATGCCATGTCTAGCAATGCACTAGGAATGATCGAAACCAAAGGTTATGTCGCGGCCCTTGCTGCCGCCGATGCGATGGTCAAGGCGGCCAATGTCACCATCATCGGTCGTGAAGAGGTTGGTGACGGTCTGGTAGCCGTCGTCATCTCGGGCGATGTTGGGGCGGTCAAGGCCGCAACCGAGGCTGGTGCCGAAGTGGCCGGTCAGGTCGGGACCCTGGTCTCGGTGCATGTGATCCCGCGCCCACATGCCGATGTGGCGAAGTTCTTCACCTCGGGCGCCACGAAGTAATCGCTGCAAAAGGCGCACGCCGTGGCCAACACCTTGACCCCTGCCAAAGGCGATCTTCGGGTCTACCTGATGATCGACACCCTGCAGCCGCAGTTTGCTGCTTACCTTGGCACGCCGACGCGGGCGCGCGGCTATCCGCCCTATGCCGGTCAGCATGCGCTGATCATCGAGATGGCGCCGGGCCTGATGATCGAGCGTGTCATCGACCTTGCGCTGAAGGCCGATCCCGATCTGGAGCCGGGCATCCTTTTTGTCGAGCGCCAGTTCGGTATCCTGGAAATCCACGGAAATGACCGTAATAACTTGGCTCAAGTGGGCCGGATCATCCTGCAGGGTCTGGGCTTGACCGACGCTCAACCTCTTGCCGCGCAGGTACTTTATACCGATGTGATCGAGGACATCGCCGATCAGCACGCGGTCATCATCAACCGCACGCGACAAGCATCAATGGTGCTGCCGGGCCAAACCTTGCTGATTGCCGAGATGGTTCCGGCGCTTTACGCTGCCTTGGCCGCAAACGAGGCGGAAAAGGCGGCTCCCGGCTTGACCCTGGTCGATGTACAGATGATTGGCGCGGCGGGGCGGGTCTATATGGCGGGCACGACGGCGGATGTGGCGCGCGGTCTGGCAGAGATTGGCCGGGTGCTTGCCGCCCTAGAGGGCCGGGCCTGAGGGGGAAGCATGACGGATTTTGACCGGCTTTCGCATGAGGCACAGTTGCCAATCCTATTGCAGCTGGCTGAAATCGCGACCCGCAACTATGCGCTGCCCGGCGGCCTGACCGTCACGCTGATCAATCTGTCTGAAAACGCTACCTATGCAGTTCAATCCCCAGATGGGCAACGCTGGGCTCTGCGTATACATCGCGACGGTTATCATTCGCGCACCGCCATCGCCTCGGAACTGGCTTGGCTGCAGGACCTGCGCGCCAAAGAGGTTGTCGTGACCCCGGTGCCAGTGCCGGGACGGGATGGCGAGATCATTCAGCTTGTCGGCCATCCCGCAATGAAGAACCCGCGCCATGTCGTGCTGTCCGAATGGGAAAGCGGCTCGGAACCCGGCATTGGTGAGGACTTGGGCAAACCGTTCGAAGTGCTGGGCGAGGCTGCGGCGCGGATGCACCGCCACACCCGCGATTGGCAGCGCCCAAGCTGGTTCAGCCGCCCCGTTTGGAATTTCGAGACTGCTCTCGGCAACACGCCCCATTGGGGCCGATGGCGCGACGGTCTGGGGATGGATTTGGAAAAGACCCGGCTTTTCGGTCGCACTGGCGATCTGATCGAGCGTCGCCTTGCCGCTTATGGCCAAGGCCCCGACCGTTTTGGCTTGATCCATTGCGACCTGCGTTTGGCCAACCTGTTGATTGACCAAGGTCAGGTCAAGGTCATCGATTTTGATGACTGCGGTTTCAGCTGGTTCATGTATGATGCGGCCACCCCGGTGTCCTTTTACGAGCACGAACCGCAAGTGCCTGACCTGATCGAGGCGTGGAAGACCGGCTACCGACGGGCTGGAAGGCTTTCTGCGGCGGATGAGGCCGAAATTCCGACCTTTGTGATGCTGCGACGTTTGCTGCTGGTGGCATGGATCGGGTCGCATGCCGAGACGGATCTCGCGCGTTCGATGGGGATGCCCTACACCAAGGGTACGATGGCCTTGTGTGAGGACTATCTGACCCGCATTCAGGCCTGAGCCAGCGCTTCCAGACTCTCGGGCAGGATCTGGCCACCATCGACCACGATGGTTTGCCCGGTGACATACCCCGCCTCTTTCGAGGCGAAATAAAGAGCGGCATGCCCGATGTCGGCCACCGTGCCCAACCGTTTGAGCGGGATCGAGGCGGCCATCGATGCCTGATACTCTGCTCCCATCCCGGCAAGTCCCTCGGTGATGATATTGCCAGGCATCACCGCATTGACAGTGATGCCATACTTCGCCAACTCGATGCACGCCGTACGCATGAAGCCCAATTGTCCGGCCTTGGTCGCACCATAGTGGGTCCAACCCGGATAGCCGGTCACCGGCCCGGTGATCGACGAGGTGATGATGATGCGGCCCTGATCGGAGCGCTTAAGGTACGGGATCGCCGCCTGCACCGACAGGAAGGTGCCCTTGAGGTTGGTGGCGCTGACCTCGTCCCACTGCGCCTCGGTCATCTCCTCAAGCCGGGCTTGCGGAAAAATCCCGGCATTGGCGCATAACACGTCGATGGTGCCGAGGCGGCGAACAACCTCAGCATAACCCGCGCGCAGACTGGCGGCTGAGGTCACGTCCCCGGCGAGCCCGATCACCCCTTGCCCGATCGCGGCCGCCGCTGCTGCCGCCTGATCCGCATGACGCGCCAGAATGGCGACCTTGGCGCCTGCCTCGGCAAAGACCTGTGCAATACCACGGCCAATGCCTTTGGACCCGCCGGTGACCACAACCACCCGCCCGGTCAACGATTGCGTCATTCTGCTCTCCGGGAAATTAAGGGGCGGCAGATGCCTGCTGCCCCATAGGTCCGTATCTCAAGCCTCGTCGTTGACCATATGACCGATGTTGGCATAACCATCGGGGTTGATGCTTTTCAGCACAAAGCCCCAGATCAGCCCAATCACGATGATGGCGCCGCCGATCTCGGGTA
>JANXPK010000071.1 GCA_025357355.1 Rhodobacterales bacterium | reverse complement strand
AAAAAGCTTCAGGCTGCGGCCACCGGCATGGCTGGTCTTTTCAACCCTGTAGCGGCGGCCTTGAAAATGACCTTTCGAATGACCCTCGGGGATCAGATCCAGCGCCGCCCGAAACGCGTCCGTCACGCCTTTTTCTGCCCGATCCGCGGCTCCATCCCCTTCTTGATCCGTTCCAGATTGGCCCAATGGCGGGCATAGACCAGGATGGTCAGGACCATCACCAGCAAGATCATCTGCCCCTCACGGAACAGGATCAGCCACAGCGAGCTCAGGGCAGCGGCGGTCAGTGCGCCCAACGACGAAATCCGGCTGATGGCCGCAGCAACCGCCCAGGTGGCGCAACAGGCCAGACCCACCCGCCAGTCCAAAGCCAGCAGCGTGCCCAGAAACGTCGCCACCCCCTTGCCGCCCTTGAAGCCCAGCCAGACCGGGAAAAGGTGACCCAGAAAGCTGCACAAGGCCGCCAGCTGCGCCGCATCCTCGCCCGCAACCGCCCGCGCGATCAACACCGCCACCGCACCCTTGGCCGCATCCAGAAACAGCGTCGCCGCAGCGGCGGTCTTGTTGCCGGTCCGCAGCACGTTGGTGGCGCCGATGTTCCCCGACCCGATCTGTCGCAGGTCGCCCAAGCCCATGGCGCGGGTGATCAGCAGTCCAAACGGGATCGAGCCTGCCAGATAGGACAGCACCGCCACGATCAGCAGCACCAGCGAAGAAGAGGTCGGATCTGGCATGGCTTACCCTTGAAAGACCTGAAGGCCGCCTACCCAGGTCGCCAGCACTTTACCCTCCATCCGCTGTCCGTCAAACGGCGTGTTCTTGGATTTCGACTTGAGGGTGAACCGGTCGAGCAAAAATGGCGCATCTGGGTCGAAAAGCACAAGGTCGGCCGGGGCGCCATCGCTAAGCCGGCCCTGCGGCAGGCCAAGTCGGTTGGCGGGGTTCAAGCTGAGGGCACGCCACAACTGCGGCAAGCTGACCGCCCCGGCGTGATAAAGCCGCATCGCGGCGGGCAGCAGCGTCTGCAGGCCAACCGCCCCCGAGGCCGCCTCTTCGAACGGCAGGCGTTTGCTTTCCTCGTCCGCAGGCGTGTGAAAGCTGGCGATCACGTCGATGAGACCGTCTGCCAAAGCCTGTACGATAGCCATGCGGTCATCCTCGGCGCGCAGGGGCGGCGTCAGCTTGAAAAAGGTGCGGTAGTCGCCAACATCCAGTTCGTTCAGCGTCAGATGGTGGATCGACACCCCCGCCGTGACATCCAGCCCATTCGCCTTGGCCCGCTCCAGCGCAGGCAGACTGCGGGCCGTGGTGATCTGATCCGCATGATAGCGCACGCCGGTCATCTCGACGAGGCCAAGGTCACGGTCCAGCCCGATCCGCTCGGCCATCGGCGAGACAGAGGGCAGACCGCGCAGCGAGGCGAACTTGGAATTGGTCGCCGCCGCCCCCGCAGTCAGCCCCGGCTCCTGCGGATGCCCAACGATCAGGGCGCCCAGTGAACGGGCATAGGTCATGGCGCGGGCCAGCGCCTTGGTGTTGGTCGAGACGTTGAAGACATCGCTGAACGCCACGGCCCCTGCGTCAAGCAGAAACCCGATCTCCGTCATCTCGTCGCCTTGGCGTAGCTTCGTCAGCGCCGCCATATGCCGGATGCGAACGACACTCTCCGCCGACCGCCGCGTCACAAACTCCAGCGTCTCCGGCGTATCAATCGCCGGGTTGGTATCCGGACGTGCCACGATCGTCGTCACCCCGCCCGCCGCCGCCGCCAACCCCGCCGAGCGAAAGCTTTCCCGATGCCGCTCCCCCGGCTCGCCGATTTTGACGCCCCAATCGACGATGCCGGGGGCAAGACACATCCCCGCACAGTCGAGGCTTTCGGCTCCCTTTGGCAACGCCCCTCCCCGCCCGACGATCACGCCATCCTTGACGGTCAGCGAGCCCAGCGCGTCCGTCCCCGTTTCAGGGTCGATCAGGCGGGCATTGGTGAGGTGGAGGATCATTTTCGCGTCCTTCATCAAATTCAACTTCCCCACCACACCACCAGCCCCACCAGCACAAACATCACCACCAAGGCCACGGTGGCCACCATACCGCTGATCCTAGCGTCGGACATCGGGCGCTTCATCGGGTCACCCTACGCTCATACCATCACCCCCACCGCCGCCCGGCCCCGCTCGGCGCGCAGGTTGCGGGCCAGCAGGTCCATGCAGGCCATGCGCACTGCAACGCCCATCTCTACCTGCTCCTGAATGACCGACCGGTTGATGTCGTCAGCCAACTCGCCGTCAATTTCGACCCCGCGGTTCATCGGGCCGGGGTGCATCACGATGGCGTCGGGCTTGGCATGGGCCAGCTTCTCGGCGTCCAGCCCATAGCGGTGGTAATACTCCCGCTCTGACGGAATGAACCCCCCATCCATCCGCTCTTTCTGCAGACGCAGCATCATCACCACATCGGCGCCTTCAAGCCCCTTCTTCATGTCGTCGTACAACTCGCAGCCAAACCCCTCCACCCCCGGCGGCATCAGGGTCGGCGGGGCGATCAGCCGCAGCCGGTTCTCCATCTTGCCCAGCAATATCAGGTTCGACCGCGCCACCCTCGAATGCGCAATGTCGCCGCAAATCGCCACAGTCAGCCGCTGGATCCGCCCCTTGGCGCGGCGGATCGTCAGGGCGTCCAGCAGCGCCTGCGTCGGATGCTCGTGCCGCCCGTCGCCCGCGTTCAGCACGGCGCATTTGACCTTGGACGCCAGCAAATTCACTGCCCCCGACGAGGGATGCCGCACAACCAGCAAATCAGGCCGCATCGCGTTCAGCGTCATGGCGGTGTCGATCAGGGTCTCTCCCTTCTTCACCGACGACTGGCCGACGACCATGTTCATCACATCCGCACCCAAGCGCTTGCCGGCCAGTTCAAAGGACGCTTGCGTGCGGGTCGAGTTTTCGAAGAACATGTTGATCTGGGTCAGCCCTGCCAGCACATCGGATTGCTTGACGGTGCGGCGGTTGAGATCGACATAGCGGTCGGCAAGATCAAGGACGGCGACGATTTCCTGCGGCGAGAGCTGTTCGATGCCTAACAGATGGCGGGCGCGGAAGGTCATGGAGCTCTCCTCGATTTTGCGGCTTATGCTACAGGCGGGCGCGGTTGTGAAGGGTGGTCTCGGTTCGACACCTGACGGATGAAAGCCCGGCGCCGGTAACGCGGCCCTGGACCTGAATGGACACTTCCAAGGTGCGGCCTTACCTTGGCCAACATGGGAATCGATCAAAACATCATGGCCCCCGAAGGCTGGCACGCTGCCCTGGCCGCGCTTGAATGGCAAATGGACCTTGGCGTGAGCGAGATCACCGCCGAGGACCCGGTTGA
>JANXPK010000068.1 GCA_025357355.1 Rhodobacterales bacterium | reverse complement strand
TCGGCGGCGAGACGGCGGAAATGCCGGGGATGTATCACGGCGGCGACTTTGATCTGGCCGGATTTGCGGTGGGCGCGATGGAGCGGGGTTGCGATTTGCCGCGGGGCGTCGGGGAGGGGGATGTGCTGCTGGGGCTCGCCTCGAACGGGGTGCATTCCAACGGCTATTCCTTTGTCCGCAAGGTGGTGGAGCTGTCGGGGCTGAACTGGGATGCGCCGTCGCCGTTTTCAGACGGTACGTTGGGGGAAGCGCTGCTGACGCCGACGCGGCTGTATGTCAAGCAGGCACTGGCCGCGATCAGGGCCGGAGGGGTGCATGGGCTGGCCCATATCACCGGCGGCGGGCTGACCGAGAACCCGCCGCGTGTGCTGCCCGAGGGGTTGGCTTGCGAGATTGATCTGGGGGCATGGGTGTTGCCGTCGGTGTTCGGCTGGTTGGCCAAGACGGCGAATATGGCGATGCCGGAGTTGCTGAAAACCTTCAACTGCGGGATCGGGATGATTGCCGTGGTTGCAGCTGACCGGGCGGAGGCCCTAGCTGAGGTGCTGCGGGTCGAGGGTGAGACCGTGTACACGTTGGGCCGCATCGTGCAGGGCGAGGGCGTGATCTACACGGGCACACTGACGTGAGGCGGGTCGCCATCCTGATTTCCGGGGGTGGCTCGAACATGGTGGCGCTGGTGCGGGCGATGACCGGCGATTTCCCGGCGCGGCCGGTGCTGGTGCTTTCCAATGTGCCGGAAGCGGCAGGTCTGGCCAAAGCGCAGGCTTTGGGGGTGCCGGTGGCTGTGGTGGATCACCGGCCTTTTGGTCGCGACCGCGCGCGGTTCGAAGCCGAGGTGATCCGGGCTTTGGACGCGGCAAGGCCCGACATCGTCGCTCTGGCCGGGTTCATGCGGATCGTTACGGCGGATTTCGTGCGCCATTATGCGGGGCGGATGCTGAACATCCACCCCGCGCTTCTGCCGAAATATCCCGGCCTGCACACCCACGCCCGTGCCCTTGCGGCGGGAGATGCCGAGGCGGGTTGCACTGTGCATGAGGTGACAGCCGATCTGGATGCGGGCCCGATCCTGGGACAGGCGCGGGTGCCGGTGTTGCCGGGTGATACGGCGGAAAGCCTCGCGGCCCGGGTGCTGGTGCAGGAGCACCGGCTTTATCCGGCGGTGCTGCGGGAATTCGCGTCGCGTTGATCTGAAGCAGGGGGCCTTTGCCGCGGGCATCGAGCCCACGTCAAAGGCTTTGGCACGGGTTGCGCCGGCAGGCCAAGACGGGGTGCCGTGGGTGGGCTGCGGTGGTGGCCCCTTCGGGGGGAGTATTTGGCAAAGGCCATGTCGGGGGTTTTCCTTGGGTTGAATGCCGCCTATAGGCGAAGGGCGGGATGCCCCCGTGACCTTTAGCGAAAGCCGCCTCATGCGTGTTATTACCACGACCGAAGACCTTGCCGCCTTTTGTACGGCTGCCAAAACGCAAGCCTATGTGACCCTCGACACCGAGTTTCTGCGCGAGCGGACCTATTGGTCCAAGCTGTGCCTGATCCAGGCGGCATTGCCGGGCAAGGACGGTGATGCGGTACTGATTGATCCCATCGAGGGCGAGGGCATGTCGATGGAGCCGTTATATGACCTCTTCCGGCACAAGGCGACGGTCAAGGTGTTTCATGCCGCGCGGCAGGATCTGGAGATCTTCTTTGTCGAGGGTAAGGTCTTTCCCGAGCCGCTGTTTGACACCCAGATCGCCGCCATGGTCTGCGGTTTTGGCGAGCAGGCGGGCTATGAGACACTGGTCAAGAAGATCGCCAAAGCCGATCTGGACAAGACCTCGCGCTTTACCGACTGGTCGCGTCGGCCGTTGTCCAAGCCGCAGATGGATTACGCCTTGGCCGACGTCACCCATCTGCGGGTGATCTATGAATTTCTGAGCGCCCAGCTGGACAAGACCGGCAGGCAATCCTGGGTCGAGGAAGAGCTGGCGATCCTGCTGGACCCTGTGACTTACACCACCCATCCTGACGAGGCGTGGGAGCGCATCAAGACCCGTACCACATCGGGCCGGTTTCTGGCGGTGGTCAAGGAGCTGGCGCGGTTTCGCGAGGTCTATTGTCAGGCCCAGAATGTGCCGCGCAGCCGGGTGATGAAGGACGACGCTCTGCTGGAGCTGGCATCGACCCGGCCGACGACGACCGAGGAACTGGGCCGCTCGCGGTTGCTGCTGCGCGAGGGGCGCAAGACCGAGATTGCCGAGGGGATTCTGGCGGCGATCAAGGCGGGGATGGAGATGCGGCCGGAGGACTTGCCGAAGCCCGACCTGTCGCGTGAGCAGTTGCAGGTCAACCCCGCACTGGCCGACCTGTTGCGCGTGCTGTTGAAGGCCAAGTCGGAAAGTCTGGGCGTGGCGCCGAAGCTGATTGCCTCGGCCGGCGATCTGGACGCCATCGCGGCGGGCGGGCGGGATGCAGCGGCGCTGCATGGTTGGCGGGCGGAGGCGTTTGGCGATGACGCGCTGCGGCTGTGCCGGGGCGAGATCGCCCTGTCGGCCAAGGGCAACGAGGTGCGGGTGGTCAGGCTTTGAACCGGATCAGCGCCGCGCCGACAGGGCGTTGCTGGCGCCTTGCACGACGATGCTGGTGACGCCTTGCAGCTTGATGTCGCTGAGGGCGGTCGCGACGGTGATCTGGCGGGAAAAGGGCGTGCCGGTGGCGACGGCGACGGCGGGCGGGAAGATGCGGAAGTCGA
>JANXPK010000050.1 GCA_025357355.1 Rhodobacterales bacterium | reverse complement strand
CCGCGCCCTTGTCGAAGTTGTCAGCTCGGCTGATGTAGAGAAGGCAATGAAATTGGCCCTGAAGTCCCATTCGCTCAAGGAGGCATCGACAATGATCGCCAATGAATTCGGGTTGTCCAGACGCGACGCCTACCAGTTGGGCCTGAAACTTGGGGATGTCGAATGAATGGTGCTGTTGCCTACCACTCTGGAAAATTTGCTGAAGAAAATGTTGCCCAACTCTATCTTGCATCCGGTCAGGAGGTTATCGCGCGCCGCTGGCGCGGCAGGTCAGGTGAGATCGATGTCATCGTCCGTGATGGTGAGCAACTCATCTTCATCGAGGTGAAGAAGAGTCGATCGCATGCGGCGGCGGCCGAGCATTTGTCGTTGCGGCAAATCCAGCGAATTTATCAAACGGCATCAGAGTTTTTGGGGAGTCAACCGGACGGTCAGGACAGTTTGGTGCGTTTTGATGTCGCCTTGGTCGATTCGGTCGGCAGAATCGAGATACTTGAGAATGCGTTTGCTGCCTGATCAATTGCATCTGGTGTCGACCTGCGCCATCTAGAGGCTTTCAGCGCAGGAGTTGCCGATGACTTTGAAAGTCGCTTTGCAAATGGACCCGATTGGGTTAGTGAAGATCAACGCCGACAGCACGTTTCGCATTGCGATTGAAGCGCAAGCCCGCGGACATTCCCTGTTCTACTATCCGCCGGACCGCCTGGCCTTTGTCGAGGGGCGGGTGTTGGCGCGGGGCTGGCCGATCGAGTTGCGGCGTGAAGTCGGCAATCACGTTTCTTACGGCGAAGAGACCGAAGTTGACTTGGGCGATTACGACGTGGTCTGGCTGCGTCAGGACCCGCCTTTCGACATGGGTTACATCACGACGACCCACATCCTGGACCTGATCCATCCCAAGACGCTTGTCGTGAACGACCCGTTCTGGGTGCGCAATTGCCCCGAAAAGCTGCTCGTCCTGCAATTTCCCGATCTGATCCCGCCAACCGCCATCGCGCGCGACCTTGCGACAATCCGCGCCTTCAAGGCCAAACATGGTGACATAATTTTAAAGCCGCTATACGGTAATGGCGGTGCCGGTGTTTTCCGGCTTGATCCCAACGATCGAAATCTCTCGAGCCTATTTGAGCTTTTCACATCGATGAGCCGCGAGCCTTTGATAGTGCAAAAATTTCTGCCGGATGTGGCAAAGGGCGACAAGCGGGTGATCCTGATTGACGGCGAGCCCGTGGGTGCGATCAACCGTGTTCCACTTGCAGGAGAGACGCGCTCCAACATGCATGTCGGCGGGCGTCCGGAAAAGATCGGACTGACATCGCGCGATCTTGAAATTTGCGCAGCCATAGGCCCAACCCTGCGCGAAAAAGGACAGATATTTGTCGGGATTGACGTGATCGGCGACTATCTGACCGAGATCAATGTGACTTCGCCGACCGGAATTCAGGAATTGGAGCGGTTTGATGGCACCAATACAGCCGAGCGGATCTGGCAAGTGATCGAGGCCAAACGCGCCGCCGTGGCATGAGCTTGCGGTTGCGCCTGCTGAACCTTGTTCTTCGTTGATGCGTGCGGCCTGTTCTCATGCGGACATCAGACCTCAGCAAAGCTCGGCGCGACTTTGGGCGTGTTTCCACAATTTTTCGGGTGCGGCGGCTCTGTTGATGGCGTGGATGCCCCCTCCTGACGGCATCGATGTGCCAATGTGATGATTGTTGATCGTGTCCCACCGCGTGGTGTATCTGGCCATGAAGATCGCCACCATTTCCGGCGCGGGCCTGCTTGATCAGCGCGCCACAACGGGCTGTCTGACGTCAGCGCCCATGGAACAGTTTCGCGTGATTGCGTAGCGGAGGGTTTGCGGCTCATCTTTACCCCAGTTGGAGTTGAAGATGATGAAGAAACCGGTGCCGACGAAGGTTCCTGCCGAGCAGGTTGTGAAGGATATCCGGCGCGCGACGCGCAAGCTGCATTCGTCTGAGGAGAAGATCCGGATTGTGCTGTCGGGTCTTCGTGGCGAAGACAGCATCGCGGAACTATGCCGCAAGGAAGGGATCGCCCAGAGCTTGTATTACAGCTGGTCGAAGGAGTTTCTGGAGGCTGGCAAGAAACGGCTGGCTGGTGACACCGCCCGCCAGGCGAATACTGGCGAGGTGAAGGATCTGCGCGCCGAGGCTTTGGCACTGAAGGAACTTGTGGCCGATCTCAGCCTTGAAAACCGTCTTCTCAAAAAAAACATGACCGGGGCTGGGGGCGACCACGAATGAGGTATCCCGCTGCGGAGAAGCTTGAGATCATCCGGCTGGTGGAGCAGTCGCCTCTGCCTGTCAGGCGCACCTTGGCCAAGATCAGCATCCCACCCACCACGTTTTACCGGTGGTATGACCGCTTCATCGAACATGGGCCCGAGGGGTTGGAGGACAGGCCCTCTTCCCCTTCCCGGGTCTGGAACCGGATCCCTGAAGCGGTGCGCGATCAGATCCTGAACCTCGCGCTCGAGGAGCCGGAATTGTCGCCGCGCGAACTGGCCGTGAGGTTCACTG
>JANXPK010000038.1 GCA_025357355.1 Rhodobacterales bacterium | reverse complement strand
CCCGGCGACCTGCTGGTGACCGAGGCGATCGGCGGCGGACTGGCCTGGGGTGCGGTGATCCTGCGCTGGTAGGGCGGTTTGCCCGCCAATTCTGTGCATAACCGGCCAAGTCGCTATGGAAAGAACGCTTTCCAAGCCCCTGTTATTGACTCGCAATTTGATCCCGCGCATGTTTGCGTGAAAAGCCGGGGGGATCAGATGAGTGAAAAGACACTGACGCGCATGGACCTGAGCGAATCGGTATTTCGCGAGGTCGGTCTGTCGCGCAACGAATCGGCGACGCTGGTCGAAAGCGTCCTGCAGCACGTCTCTGACGCGCTGGCAGGTGGCGAGACCGTCAAGATCTCGTCCTTTGGAACCTTCTCGCTCAGGTCGAAAACCGCGCGGGTCGGGCGCAACCCGAAGACCGGCGACGAGGTTCCGATTTCGCCCCGCCGGGTGCTGACCTTCCGGCCTTCGCATTTGATGAAGGATCGCGTGGCGGCGGCGAAGAAGAAGTAAGGGGTGGATCTGCGGATGGACAAGTCGCCAGAGGCCTTCCGCACCATTTCCGAAGTTGCCGACGCCTTGGAAACCCCGGCCCATGTGCTGCGGTTCTGGGAAAGCCGGTTTCCGCAGATCAGGCCGGTCAAGCGGGCCGGGGGGCGGCGCTATTACCGCCCCGCCGATGTAGCGCTGCTGGGCGGCATCAAGCATCTTCTGCATGATGAGGGCCTGACCATCCGCGGCGTGCAAAAGATCCTGCGCGAACAGGGCGTGCGCCATGTCGCCGCGATGGCGGCAGGTGGTGTGCCGCAGGATTTCGACGTCGAGCTTGAGGCGGATGAGGTTGCGCCCGATAACATGGCCCCGGCAGAGGCCACTAGCGCGCAGATTTACGCGCTGGAAACCGCGCTGCGGCAGCCATCCAGCCCGCCCGCCGCCTCGGCCGAGGTGGTGATGCTGCATGCCGTCACCTCCGACGAAGACGTTGCCGAGGAAGACGTTGCCGAGGAAGACGCAGGCGACGGCATTTCAATGACCGCCTTGGCAGTCGTGGCACCGGATGCGGCGCCGGCTGCGCCGCCCGAAGAGGTGCCAGAGGCGCGCCATGTCTGGGTCGATGATGAGCCAGAGCTGCCGCTGGCAGGCGTTGCTCCCTTCCGCCAGCCACAAACGCCCTCCTCGACACCTCCGGCATCATCGCCTGACCCCGAGCCGCCAACAGACTGGCCCGCGCCCAAGTTGTCCGGCATTGCCGCTCGTTTGCAGGCACTGCCCGGCCCGTTGGACGCGGGTGCGGTCGCAGACCTGACCGAACTGCACAGCCGGTTGGGCCTGTTGCACGCCCAGATCGCCGAAGCCGTCCGGGCACGCCGATAGGCGGCGGCACCGGTGCACTTCTCCCCTTGTCCCCGGCGGGAATATCGTTATGTATCCGGCCATTCGTCGGGCCGTAGCGCAGCCTGGTTAGCGCGTCCGTCTGGGGGGCGGGAGGTCGAGAGTTCAAATCTCTCCGGCCCGACCAATACGTCAAACCGCCCGCCTGGTGTAAGCCTTGCGGGCGGTTGCGTTTTTCTAAAGGAGCCGCGATGCCCGGTGTTCTGCCCGCCCAAGCCCTGCGCGCCCTGATCGCGTCCGGCGCCATTGCCGCCGACGCACCCATCATCGCCGGACAGATCCAGCCTGCCAGCCTTGATCTGCGGCTGGGCGCCACCGCCTACCGGGTGCGGGCATCGTTTCTGGCCGGTGCAGGCCGCAGCGTGGCCGAACGGCTGGACGAGTTTACAATGCACCGCGTCGACCTGACCGCGGGCGCCGTCCTGGAAAAAGGCTGCGTCTATCTGGTGCCGCTGATGGAGCGTCTAGCCCTTCCCGCGGGCCTGACCGCCGTCGCAAACGCCAAGTCCTCGACCGGGCGGCTCGACCTTCTGACCCGCACCATCGTCGATGGCGGCACCGAGTTTGACCGTATTCCCGAAGGCTACGCGGGCCGGCTTTATGCCGAGGTCTGCCCGCGCTCGTTTTCGGTTCTGGTGCGCAGCGGTCAGCGGCTGAACCAGATCCGGTTTCGCGCCGGGTCCGCCGTGCTCGGCGACGCCGACCTTGCGGCCCTTCATGCCACCGAACCCCTTGTCTCCGGTCAAGCCCTGATTTCCGAGGGCCTGGGGTTTTCCGTCGACCTGCGGCCCGCCAGCGGCGATCTTCTGGGCTACCGCGCCAAGCCGCATACCGGCGTCGTCGATCTCGACCGCATTGGCCACTACCCCGCCCGCGAGTTCTGGGAGGAGGTCCGCGCCACCAACGGCCAGATCATCCTTGACCCCGGCGCGTTCTACATCCTGGTCAGCCGTGAGGCCGTCACGATTCCGCCCGACTATGCCGCCGAAATGGCGCCCTACCTTGCGATGGTCGGCGAATTTCGCGTGCATTACGCCGGGTTCTTTGACCCCGGTTTCGGCTATGCCGCCGCTGGTGGTGCTGGCTCACGCGGCGTGCTGGAGGTGCGCTGCCACGAGGCGCCGTTCGTTCTGGAACACGGCCAGATCGTCGGGCGGCTGGTCTACGAACGCATGTCCGAACGGCCCGACACGCTGTACGGCGTGGGGATTGCGTCGAACTATCAGGGTCAGGGGCTGAAACTGGCCAAGCAGTTCCGGCTGGGGTGAACTGGCCTGGCCGAGCTTTCGACCTGCCCCAAGACCATTCGATTTGATTAATCAATTTCCCTATCTATTTGATATTCCGAGTTAGAGCGCGACGTCTCTTGATGGAAACATCATGATAGCCGCTTGGTCTGCAAGGCCGCTTTGGCCACCGGTGCCAGAGGACCGTCTGATGAAGGCTCCGGCGGAGCCTTCATCGGTCCGATTGCCGCCGCGCGCAAGCGCAAGGCAAGGGGGATTGGGTCGCGAACCATCATGACGAAGGGGAGGCGCCTGCCTGGGGTAGGCGC
>JANXPK010000851.1 GCA_025357355.1 Rhodobacterales bacterium | reverse complement strand
CCTTGGCGCGGGACAGAAAATCGGTGACATAGGCGTCAAGCCACATGTCGCCCGACCCCGGCTCCCACAGGCCAAAGGCGCCGCCGGAACCCTGGTTTGTCAGTACGGCTTCGATGGCCTGATTGATGCGGCCCTTGATGTTGTCGGCGCCCGGCAGGTCCATCGCCTGGGCTACCTGATCGAAGTACAAAAGCGGCATCGCCTTGGACGTGATCTGTTCGGTACAGCCATAGGGATAGGCGTCAAGTGCCGCCAGAAGGCCGGGCGCGTTCAGGCGGGCGATGGGGCCGATGGCCATGGTAGCCTTGCCGGTACCGGGCATCAGGCCGTCAAACACTGTCTCGTCAAAGGTGAAGTTCTGGCCCTTGGCAAGGTCGAGGCGGCTGGTATGGGCGACGACGGGATCATCGACCTGCACCGGAAGCTTGAGATCTTTGGTCAGCACCTTGCCATCTGGCGTAGTCAGCGCAACCGAGATGGTTTGCAGGCCAACGGCATCGGCCTTGATCGGGATTTCGAATGAAGTCTTTTGCTGATCGCCCAAGGTGAACTCCGATGGAACCTTGCCGAGGGTCAGGCCGGCCGAGGTAACGGCAAGCTGCATCTTGCCAGACGGACCCTTGGTGTGAACAAGTTCCAGTAGCAGGCGGCTTTGGTCGCCAGGTTGCATGAAGCGCGGCAGAGAAGCGGTGACGACAACCGGGTCGCGGACGAGAACATCGGCATTTGCCTGCCCCACACCGCGCTTGGACCACGCCACGGCCATGACTTTGACGGTGCCGTTGAAGGAGGGCAGGTCAAAGCTGGTGTGGGCATAGCCATCTGTGCCGACTTGCAGGGGACCGGCAAAATAGGCCACCAGTTCCTCGGTCGGCGGTGGCGCTTGCAGGCGGGCCTGCGCCCCAGCGTCACCACCAGAGACGACCTTGCCCTGCGCGCCGTTCAGACCGTCAATCAAGCGACCGTAAAGGTCGCGGATGGCGATGCCCAGTTTGCGTTGCCCGAAATAGTGGTCCATCGGATCGGGCGGTGTAAAGCCGGTCAGGTTGAGGATACCTTGGTCGACAGCGGCGACAGTCACGAAAGCCGTGTCGCCGGGTTGGATGCCGTCCACCTTGACCGCCACGTCCAGCGGGCCGCGTGGCGCCGCCTCGGGGGCGGTTTCGATGCTGGCGGCAAGGGCGCGGGTGCCCGGGTCGATCTTGGCATAGCTGAGGCCAAGAGCGCGGGCCGGGTTGCGACCGGCGGCCACATCCATTGGGCGCAGGACCGAGGCCGTGACATAGACGCCCGTGCCCCAATCGTCGGTGACGGTGAGCGGGATCAGGTTCTCGCCCTCTTTCACCTCGACCGCCTTCATGGCGATCAGGCGATTGGACATGATGGTGACCAAGGCGGTGCCAGCGGCGCGGGGAACGACGCGCAGCATGGCGGTATCACCTGCCTTGTAGCCGGGCTTGTCGAGCGAAAGTTGCAGCGTGTCAGGGGTCGAGGTCACGTCAGCGGGCGCGTACCAGCCCGCATAGAAGGTGGTCGAGGTTTCGGCCTGATCACCATCGGTGCGGGCAACCTTCAACTCATAATCGCCCCAGGTGACCGCGGCGGAAATGGCGGTGGGCTGGTCGCCAAGATTGCTGTCGCCCGAAGCAACGCGGTTGCGCGCAGTGACCTCTTGCCAGTCCCACGAGCCGTTCTGTTGGTACCACTGGTAGTGGGTTTCGATGCGAGTCAGTTCCCAATGCACTTTCATCGCTGTTGGCTTGGTGTCCGGGCCGACGCCTATCAGGTTAAACGCCGCCTGTCCATTTTCAGGGACCACGCCGTCGAACATTGGCTTGACACCAATCATCGGGGCGGAGGGGGTCAGAAGCCGGGTCATGCGGCGTTCGACCGGGCGGCCGGAGCCTTCGGCGACACGGGCAACAAACAGTGCCTCGAGCGGGCGTTTGGGGTCATCGACTGTGGGCAGGGCGGCGTCAACGACGGCATGGCCGGTCTCATCCGTGCGGAAATCGCTGAACGAGGCGACCTCGGCCGAGAACGGCTCGTCATATTTGCCAAAGAGGTAACCGGGCCAGGCATCAAGGTTTTGCGCGGCGCGCAACAGCACCTCGCCTTCGATGGCGAGGTCGGCACCGGGCGCACCGAACAGGTATTTGGCATCGACCGACAGTTCCGGGACGTCGCCAAGGCGGATCGGATCATCGGGCAGCGACAGTTTGAAATCGATGCGTTCGGGCAGGAAATCCTCGACCAAAAAGGTCTTGGTGGTCAGGGCGGGAGCCTGCAGATCGCTGTAGACACCCATCCGCCAGGTGCCGCGCGGGGCAGAGCCTGCGATGGGGAAATCAAAGACGTGGCCGCCCGCACCGGCATCATCGGCCATGGCGCGGACATATTCGACACCGTCCGGCCGCGACAGGATCGCAGTCAGCGGCAGGCCGGTCAGCGCGGCGCTTTCGCTGTCACGCGCAAGGGCGGTGGCGTGGACGGTTTCACCGGCACGGTAGGCGCCGCGGTCGGTGGTCAGAAAGACGTCGACGGGGGGTGCGGCCTCGTGCCCCTCGACCCCGCGGTCGGACAGGTCGAACTCGGGGTCCGTCAGCGACAGGAACGCGGTGTCGGTGGTGCCGTCGCGGGCGACGACCAGGGCTGGAGCGGCGCTGTTGGTGCCGCGCACCAGACCCACGTCGAACTTGGCATAGCCGTTGCCATCGGTGGTGGCGGTGCCCAGAACCTCGTTGGCGACCGACAGAAGGTCGAGCTTCACACCCGCCTTGGCCTGCGCCGTGCCGAGCGAGCGGACGAAGACGTGCAAGCCGTCAACGCCGCTGAGGGTGGTCATCCCGAGATCGGACACCACGAACCACTGCCACGATGGGGCGATGGTATTGGGGTCAACCCCGGGGACGGCGGCGCGCAACGCATAGATGCCAGCAGGTTGATCCTTGATGGCGTCGTCAAGCGGCAGTCGGGTGGTCACGTCCTTGTTGACATCTTGCCCAACTGTGGCCGAACCAGACCAGACCTTGGTGGCCATGCTCGTTTCGAAGTCGGACTCCTGATAGTCGTACATCGGCGCGTCGTAATAGCC
>JANXPK010000844.1 GCA_025357355.1 Rhodobacterales bacterium | reverse complement strand
CGCGAGGTCGTCACGTCCAGCGGGCGTTGCAGGCCCGCGTCCAGCTTGCGGGCGGAAAAGCACTGGAAATCGGTCATCTGGCGGCCATCGACGTCGATGATCTGGATGAACTCTCCCGCCTTGACGTGATAAGCCCGCGCGGTGGCGGATTTGACCCTGATGTCCTGCAACGGGTCAGCGAGCGGGTCCGGCAGGTCGAACGTGGCGCGCAGTCCGGGGTTGGCGCGAGTGACTTGGACGGTAAGCGGCGTGCTGGTGTCCTGCGCTTCGGGCCGCATCGCAGCCCCCGGCGCGGCAATGACAAGGAAGCCATCGCGCGCCACAGCAAAGGTCTCCACGGTCTTGGCCGGCGTGGTCAGGTCAAACAGACGGACAGCGCCCGCCTTGGCAAGGTCGATCTGTCGGCGCGCAAGGCCTTGTCGCAGGCGGCCAACCCCTTCGCCCGCCAGTGCCTTCAACCCCTCAGCGGTCGAATTGGCAGCAACCCCCAAAATCCCCGCATCAACCCGGCCATTCAAGTCGGCGGCCACCAGTTCGCAAACTTGCGCCCCTTCGTCATTAGCGATCGTGATGCGGTCGCCCTGCCCCACCGTCAGCAGCACCGCGCCGCCGCCCGGCACGACATGCCGCTCACGTCCCGCCTGACGGACCAAACCTGACGGTGTCAGCACACGGCTGGGGCGCGGCGGGCCGGGGATAACCCTGGGATAAGCACTTTCGAGCATCATTCCCCTCAGTCGTCCGGCCACCACCCCGGCGAGGTGGCAGCACCGTCGTCATAGGCCGACAGCCATTCGGCCATTGCCGGGCGGTTGCGCAAAAAGCCCTTGTAGGCCGCAAGATCGGGATGCAGATCGCGCACCACGCGGTGCAGCCGACGGCCCCATTTCGGCACGGTCACCAGCTCTTCGAATTTGCCAAGGTAGGCGCGGATCGAAAAGGCGATGGCATTCGACCGGGGCAGCCGGAACAGCGCCTGCAACTCGACCCGCAGGTGCATCTTGCCGCCCATGTTGTCCGGCGTGACGGTCGTGCGCATCGGCCCCCATTTGGGATAGGTCTCGGGGGCGGTATCCAAGAGCGGGTTGATCGTCATCGTCCAGTTGAACCGCCGGACCGGCGAGCCGTGCTGCAGTTTGAGCAGAAACTTCAGCGCCCGGTCGAACACCTGCTTTTCATGGGCCAGAGGCACCGGGGCGTGCCATTCCATGAAATTCATCCCCACATCGAAATCCAGCGACCAGTCGGCCTGCGTCGTCACCATCCCGGCATCCATCCACAGGCTGCCATCCCGTTCATCCTGCAACGAAAAGTCTCCCTGGGTCTGGCGCAGGATGTATTCCATCGGCCCATGCGGCAGGGTGCTTTCATCCAGAAAGGTGAACTTGTGGTCGATGCCCAAAGGTCGGTTGATCCAGTGCCACCGGTTGCCATCGCGGCTCAGCGCAAACCACTGCGGATATTCCCGCGCCTTGGCCTCCATGATCAGTTCCAACAGGTCCCAGCCCGCCAGCGTCATGTGCGGCAGCGATTGGCAGCGCAGCGGGTCCTCGGCCAGCACCTTGGCGCGGTCGATCATCTCGCTGACGTAATGCTCGTCCACGTCAAAGGTGTGCTCGAAGACCGAGCCTTTGCGGCCGGGCACGTGCGGCTCCAGGTTCACCGCATACATGTACTCGTCACGGTCAAAAGGGAACGGAAAGCGGCGCACGGCGGCGGGAGAGTTGCGAAAGGTGAACGTGTCGCGAAAGGTTTCATCCTTGAAGAAGTCGCCAAATGCCCCGGGTTTGAAGTCCAATGTCATGGCACTACCTTTCCAGGATGAGGGTCTTGCCCTCGAAACGCGACACGCAGGGCATGATCTTTTGTCCAGCCGCCTGATCTTCCGGCGTCAGCCAGTGGTCGCGGTGCAAAAGCGTGCCGTCGCATTCCAGCACGTTTGTCTCGCATTGCCCGCAGGCCCCGCCCCGGCACAGATAGGGCGCATCGACGCCCGCCGCCTCCATCGCCTCCAACAGAGACTGGTGGGTGCCGACGGTGACGGTCTTGCCAGAGACGGCAAGGGCCGCCGTGAAGATCTGGCCCGAACCGGGGGCAAGGAATTCCTCGAAATGCACGGCGGCGGCAGGCCAGCCTGCGGCGTCGGCCCTTCTACGGACCCAGGCCAACATGCCTTTGGGACCGCAGACGTAAAGATGCGTGCCAAGGGGCTGACGGCTCAACAGGTCGTCAAGGTCGATGACCATGCCTTCGTCGTCGAAATAGCAATGAACCCGGTCGCCATGTGCGGCCTTCAACTCGCCCATATAGGCACCCAGCACCCGGCTGCGGGCGGCATAGTGCAACTCGAACCGGCCACCGAGATGGGTCAACTGCCGGATTTGCGCCAGAAACGGCGTGATGCCGATGCCCCCCGCGATCATCAGATGCTTGCGCGCCCGCGTGTCCAGGGGGAACAGGTTCAACGGGTGGCTGATCACCATCTCCAGCCCCGGCCTGACATGGTTGTGCATGAAAAGCGATCCGCCCCGGCCCTGATCGTCGCGCCTGACCGAGATCGAATAGCCCGACACATCCGCAGGATCGCCCATCAATGAATAGGGGTTCAGACGGCGGGTGCCGTGGTCGTCCATCTCGACCACGATATGCGAGCCGCCCGAAAACGCCGGCAAATCCGCGCCGTCGCGGGCAACAAGGCGGAACCGTGTGATCAGCGCGTTGACGGGCGTGACCTCGGCGACCCGGACCGCCAGTTTGGCACCGCCGCTCATCGGAACCGCTCCACCGCCGGCGGCACCCGGCCCGGCTCTTCGGCGTCGATGTTGACCCCCTGAAACGCCGCAAGGCGCCGTGAATAATGGTCACGCACGAACAGGTTCAGCCCGCAATGGCTGCATTTGAACGGATCAGTGCGGACGTTTTCGGTGACGCCCTTGCAATGGACGCATTGCACCCGCCGCACGGTCGAGCCGCGATGCTCTTTCTGGATTGCGGCAACGGGAAAGCCCGTCGCCATGATCTCCCGCTCCGCCTGCCCCATCAGCCCCTCGGTTCCGGTCAGGTAGAATTGGGTCCCCATATGGGCGTCCTGCAATACCCTTTGCAGACGTGGCAACATGGCAGCAATGGTCGGTGCACGGTAGAACTGCGCAGCACCAAGCGCCTGCAAAGCGGCGCTGTCATCACAGCCATTCGGTCCGGGTGCGTAGATGATGTGCATCTGCGCCAGCATCGCCGCCCGGTCCGCGGCCTTGGCGACAAGGTCAGCCACCGCCCCAGCCCCTTCGCCGTCCGCAATCACCAGATGCGCGGTACCCGGTCGCGGTTCCAACTCGCCATAGACCGGGCGGCTCTTGATCGAGGGTGAGAAGACGGTCTTGCTCATCATTGGTCTCTAAATATCCCCGCCGGAGGCATCTGTCGCAGCCAAATGAGCTTCCGGCGAGAGTATTTCCAGAAGGCCAATTGCAAGGGTCAACCCTGAACGGTGCGACGTTTCTTGTCCACATCGTAGAACGGCAGCGCATGGG
>JANXPK010000514.1 GCA_025357355.1 Rhodobacterales bacterium | reverse complement strand
CCTTGACCAGCGGATGGTCCGAACTCATCGTCACATAGCAGATGTGGGTCGCGTGGCAGAAATCGGCCATGCGCAGGCAGTGGATGTCATCGGCGTTCAGGACCACGGTGTCGGTCGCTGTCTCGACCACCACCCGCTTGACAACCGCCAGTTCTTCCAGCGTGTTCACGCCGCCAAGACCCAGATGATCCGCCGTGATGTTCAGGCAGGCCGATACATCGCAGCGCTGATAGCCGAGGCCGGAGCGCACCAGCCCGCCCCGTGCCGTCTCCATCACCGCGAAATCAACCGACGGGTCGCGCAGCACCATCTGGGCCGAGGCGGGGCCGGTCATGTCGCCCTTGACGCTCAGCTTGCCATCGACATAGACCCCGTCGGTCGAGGTCATGCCGACGATCTTGCCGGAGGATTTCATGATATGGGCCAGCATCCGGCTGGTGGTGGTCTTGCCGTTGGTGCCGGTGATCGCCCCGATCGGAATGCGCGACTGCGCGCTTTTGGGGAACAGCATCTCGATCACCTTGCCCGCCACGTCGCGCGGCTTGCCCTCGGACGGCGCCACATGCATCCGGAACCCAGGTGCCGCGTTGACCTCGACAATTGCGCCACCGATCTCCTTGTAGCTTTTGGTGATGTCGGCCGTCAGAAAGTCGACCCCGCCCACATCAAGCCCGATCGCCTTGATGGTGCGTTCGGCCATGTCCTTGTTGTCGGGGTGGCAGACGTCGGTCATGTCGATGGCGGTGCCACCGGTGGACAGATTGGCGGTCGAACGCAAATAGAACACCTCACCCTGCGGCAAGACACTGGCCGCCGTCACCCCGCCCTCTCCCATCAGCCGTTCGGCCTGCGCGTCCAGTTCCAGATTGGTCAGCACCTTTTCATGGCCGATGCCCCGGCGCGGGTCGGAATTGACCACATCCACCAGTTCGGTAATCGTGCTTTGGCCGTCGCCCACCACATGCCCCGGCACCCGCTTGGCCACCGCCACCAACTCGCCGTTGACCACCAGCATCCGGTGATCAAGGCCGGTGACAAAGCTTTCAACCAGGATGGCGCGGCTTTTGGTCTGGGCGCGCGCCTCGGCAAAAGCCACCTCGATCTGCGCATCCTCGGTCAGGTTGATCGACACGCCGCGCCCGTGATTGCCGTCCAGCGGCTTGACCACCACCGGAAAGCCGATGCGCCGCGCCGCCCGGATCGCCTCGGCCGGGGAATAGACCACGCGCTGCTGCGGCACCGGCAGGCCCAGGTCGTTCAGCATGTTGTGGGTGTCTTCCTTGTCGCAGGATATTTCCACCGCAATGTGCTTGGTCTGGCTGGTGATGGTGGCCTGAATGCGCTGCTGAAATTTGCCGTGGCCGAACTGCACCAATGAGGCGTCGTTGAGCCTGATCCATGGAATATCCCGCTCTTCCGCGGCCTTGACCAGTGCCGCGGTGGACGGCCCAAACTCCTTGCGCTGCGCCGACAGGACAAAGCTTTTCAGCTCCGCCGGAAAGTCAAACTCGGGGTCGAACTCATACTCGACCAAGGCTTTCAGAGTCGCGGGCAAAAGGTGCATCATCAGCCGGATTGCCAGCTTGCCCGCATCCAGACCGACATCGCGCTGATGGTATTCGTAGACCAGATTGTACTGGCCCTTGACCCCGGTGCCGCGTGTCCGGCCAAACGTCACCTCCGACCCCGCGACGCCCTGAATTTCCAGCGCCAGATGCTCGGCGACATGGCCCAGCCAGGTGCCGTCGCCCTCGCGCAGACGGCGAATCAGACCGCCGGGCTCACGGTAGGAACAGCCATGCTCGCGCAGGCCCGGCAGCGCCTCGACCAAAGCGTCGATCCAGACATCGCCGATCCGGGCCGAAGGCCAGTCTTCCAGCACCCCCAGATCGACGACAAGGCGGATGACCGGGAACCCCGCCCAGACATTGGGGCCGACAAAGACATTGGTGGACACGATCTTCATGGCCAGGCTCCCTATGGTTTCAGTGTCTTGCCGCCTTCGCGGCGGCATTGGGCAAGGCGCAAAAGGCCGCATGGGCATCCGGCGGATAAGCCTGCCTGCCGATCAGATCATAGCGGCAGCCTTCGCTCATCACATCCACCTTCAGCCCCAAGAGCGACAGCGCCTGCCCCCGGCTTGCCTCCCACATCGAGGAATGGGTCAGTCCAGAGGCATCGACGACCGTCACCGTGCCCGATCCCACGACCTCGAACACGCCATCCGGGCCGATGAAGGCGGCGGTGTCCTCATCCAGACCAAGTCCGATCAGGAACGGGTTGTAGGACGCGGCGGCCAAAAGGCGGCCAAGCCGGTTGCGCTGGGTGAAATGCTGGTCGATGATCACGGCATTGGTCAGGCCCAGACCGGGCGCCAGGCTGACCACCCCTTCCGCCGGGATGGTATTGCCCTCACCGCCCGCAATCATGTGTTCGGACATGATCGACGCGCCCGCCGAGGTGCCCGCCACCGTCACCCCCGCCGCA
This sequence comes from Rhodobacterales bacterium, assembly GCA_025357355.1. GTDB lineage: Bacteria > Pseudomonadota > Alphaproteobacteria > Rhodobacterales > Rhodobacteraceae > Stagnihabitans. The sequence continues at coordinate 3,348 of JANXPK010000514.1, read as the reverse complement.
TTGCGCTTGCGGATCTTCTGCGCGATGCCGGTGCCGCCCAGAATGGTCGACAGCCGGAGCTGGTTGCCGCCGGTCAGGAAAATGCCCGACGCCTTGTCCAGCATCGCCAGATAGCGCGGGTTGTCGCAGTCGGCGCGTTTGGTGATCGGCAGGAAATCGACCTCCGCCGCCCCCAGATCGTGGAAGATCTGGTTGTAATCCTGACCCGTGCTTTCCAGTTCCGACGCGGTCGGGATCACCACGATATCGGCATCGCGCCCGCCGGACAGATCGACAAAACGCCGGTGAATCTGGCGTTCCTTGCGCCTGTCCTCGCCGCCACCAATGGGAATGATGAAGCCGCGTTTGACATTGACGGACAGGCGGGCAGGGCTCATGGGGCGGCAGGCTTTCTGGGTTCGGGTCGCTTTCGCCCAAACTGGACGCAACCCGCGTCCGGTGCAAGCGGCTTTCCCGCACCGTCAGGCGGATTGACACCGCCTTCCCTTGGGTCGAATCTGCGGCCAAACAAAGAGGCAGGACATGGACATCAACGTCAGTTTCGATCGGCCCGAAGACGGCCCCAAATCCGGCCCGGTCACCGTCGGGTGGTTCCTGACCAGCGACAAGGGGGCGGTACTTTACGATGCGCCCGAACGGCTGATCTTCCGGCAGACCAACAAGGCCCACGCCAAAAGCGCCAGCCGCTGCCCCGCCGTCATCCAGATGGAAAGCCGCTATTTTGTGATCAAATCGCCGTTCGACATCCAGATCGGCTTTGGCCGCGACGACAAGGGCAAGGCGCATTTGATCAACCGGCAGGGCGTGGCCTCGCCGGTGCGCGGCAACAAGCTCAACGAGCTGCTGACGCTGGTGAACGAAACCGAATGGCGCTACCCCGACCGGCCCACCGTGCAGATGGTGCTGCCCTACTGCTTCATCGCCGACGAACTGGTATACATTACCCAGCTTGGCACATTTGCCCATTACCGCCGCGACCCCTTGCCCGGCACCATCTTCGGCGGCCGCTTTCCCCTGAACGCCTGGCCGCGCCCCTTGATGTGGGCCTTTGAATGGCACGAGCCCGAGAAAGACCTTATCCTGCGCCGGGGCGAGCCCCTGTTCTATTGCCAGTTCGAGGCCGAAGGACCCGACCGCCCGGTTCAGGTGGTCGAGGCCGAGCGGACGGCAGAGTTGCAGAAATACATGGATCAGATCGGCGGTGTGGTGAACTACGTGAATCAGACCTTCGCCCTCTTCAAATCCGCCGAGGCCCTGCGCCCGGCCAGACTCCTGACCCCCAAGGCCAAACCCTGAAAACGCGGCGCGCCTGGTGATGCGTCGGTCAAACTCACCCAAACGGTGCGCAATGAATGCGCACCCTACGCATCGGTGCGACCTTGGGCGTCCCTGTCGCGGCGATACTGCGCCAACGGAAACGGCGGCAACCAGGCTTCGCGGCGGATCGTCCAAAGCTCATAAGTCGGTGTGAACTGGTTGGGCTCATCCAGCGATCCCAGATTGACCTCGACCTCGTCCCCACTTCGCGAAAACACCGAAGAGCCGCAGCGCGGGCAAAAGTACCGGCCCTGATAGCCGCGCACGTCCCCGGTAATCGCCACCGCCGCATCCGGGAAGATCGCCGAGGCATGAAACAGCGCCCCGTGATGCTTGCGGCAGTCCAGACAATGACACAGGCCAACGCCGATAGGGGTGCCTGTCGCGACGAGGCGAACATCGCCGCACAGACATCCGCCGGAGACTTGGGTCATGGTCGGCCTCCCCTTTGAGCAGGGCGCGTGATTTACCGCCCCGTTCCACCCCAGAAGGTGCGCAATGAATGCGCACCCTACGTCGCCATCACCCCGGTTGCGCCTTGAACGCCTCGGCCCAGTCGGGATGCCAGCGTGACAGGGCCGGGCGGTTCTGGATGATATCGCCAGCCGCCCAAGCGATGCGCTTTTCATCCAGGCTCCGCGGGGTGTCGTTGTCCGGGCACAGGATGTAGAAATCGCCGCGCTCCAGAGCGGTCCACAGGAACGCCACCGTCTCGTCCGCCGACCACGCCCCCGGCGGTTTGGGTGACCCTGTGGCCGCTGTCAGCCCGGTGTGCACCCAGCCCGGGATCAACAGATGCGCCGTCACCTTGCAGCCTTCGCGGTTGCGCAACTCATGCGCCAGCGCCTCGGTGAACGCCTTCACTCCGGCTTTCGACACGTTGTAGGCCGGGTTGCCCGGCGGCGTGGTGATCCCTTGCTTGGAGCCGGTGTTCACGATCGCCGCCGCCTCGCCATGGTCCAGCACCAGCGGCGCAAAGACCTGCGTGCCGTTGATCACGCCCCATAGATTGGCCGCAAATGTCCGCTCGAACGGCCCCGCCTGCCCCAGACAGGACGACGCCTCCCCCCGCCCGGCATTGTTCATCACCAGCGTGACCGGCGGCATCTCCGCCTTCACCCGCCCCGCAACCGCCTCCAGCGCCGCCCGCTCCCCCACATCCGCCACCAGGGCCAGCGCCCTCCCCCCCGCCGCCCTTACCTCAGCCACCGCCGTCTCCAGCGCCGCCCCGGCCAGATCAACCAGCACCACCGCCATCCCCCGCGCCGCCAATGCCCGCGCCGCCGCCCGCCCGATGCCAGAGGCGGCGCCGGTGCCAATGGCGGTTCGTCCGGGTTGGAGGGCGGGATGGGTCATGGCTTGGGTCCCTTGGATGGCTGAAAGGCGGCGGAAAGATCGCCATTGCGCAACCTTGACACCAAGGCGCCGCCCGTCAAGGCCAAAGGCCTGGGTTCGCGGTTGCCGCAGCGGCGTCGTCATTCCTTGCCATTTCCTTAATTTTCCGAACCCAATCCATTGAGTCTACCTATATTTCCAAGGCATCCAAAGCCGAACACTCCCAAAATCGAAAAGGCTCCACCGGCCGGCAGGGCCTTCCTAGAGCGCGACGTTTCTTGCTGGAAACATCATGATGGCCGTGCGATCTGCAAGGCCGCCTTCGCCAGCCATGCCAGAGGACCGTCTGATGAAGGCTCCGGGGGAGCCTTCATCAGTCCGATTGCCGCCACGCGACAGAGCAAGGCAGGGGGGATTGGGTCGGGCGCTGTGGTGAGGAAGGGGACGCGCCGGACCGCCCCCCGGGCGGGCGCGTCCCCGATAGGCTTTGGCCTATCGGGGAAGAGAAGGCAGGCAGAAGAAGCAAGTTTAGGCTCCGTACCTTTGGCCGGGCAGTGACACCTTGAGGGGATATCGTGCTCTAATATGCAGCCCCTACCAGACCCGATCCCTGAGGATCGGGCGCGCCTCACCCCTTCTTCAGCACCCGGTTCCCCAGCACCTCGGCAATCTGCACCGCGTTCAGCGCGGCCCCTT
>JANXPK010000791.1 GCA_025357355.1 Rhodobacterales bacterium | reverse complement strand
CGGCGCCAGTGCTGTATCGGGGTTGAGAAACAGCAGGAATTCGGTGTCGGCTTGTGCAGCGCCCAGATTGCAGGCACTGCCAAAGCCCGCATTCACTTGATTGCGGATGAGCCTTGCGCCCTGTTCATCGCAGAGGGCGGCAAGCGTCGCGGTGTCCTGCGAGGCATTGTCGACGATCACGGTGGGGGTGGCCGTGGGCCGCGAGGCCAGCATGGCGGGCAGAACGGCAGTGCTGTTGTAGGTAACCGAGACGATGGTGACCCTGGCCTGCTGCGCAGCGGAAACGCCGGTTGTCATGTGCCCACCCTACCCAGACGGGACTGGGCCAGAGAACCTCTCTGGCCCAGCCTGCAATGGCGCGAAAGCTTACGCTTCGGCTTCTTCTTTCTTCTCGGCGATTTCCAGACCGGTTTCCTGATCGACCATCTTCATGCCAAGGCGAACCTTGCCGCGGTCGTCAAAGCCCAGCAGTTTGACCTTGACCTCTTGACCTTCCTTCAGCGCCTCGTTCGGGTGGTTCAGGCGCTTGTTGGCGATCTGGGACACATGGACCAGACCGTCACGCTTGCCGAAGAAGTTCACGAAGGCGCCGAAATCGACCAGTTTCACCACTTTGCCGGTGTAGACATGGCCTTCTTCGGGTTCGGCCACGATCGACCAGATCATGTCATAGGCCTTCTTGATGGCCTTCTGGTCGTTCGAGGCGATCTTGATGACGCCGTCGTCGTTGATGTCGACCTTGGCGCCGGACACTTCCACGATCTCGCGGATGACCTTGCCGCCGGAGCCGATGACTTCCCGGATCTTGTCGGTCGGGATGGTCAGGGTTTCGATCTTGGGCGCGTATTCGCTGAACGCCTGCGGGGCAGAGATGGATTTGTTCATCTCACCCAGGATATGCAGGCGGCCGTCCTTGGCTTGGGCCAGGGCCTGCGCCATGATCTCGGGCGTGATGCCCGCGACTTTGATGTCCATCTGCATCGTGGTGATGCCGTTGGCGGTGCCTGCGACCTTGAAGTCCATGTCGCCGAGGTGATCTTCATCACCCAGGATGTCGGTCAGAACGGCCCAGCGGCCGTCTTCTTCCAGGATCAGACCCATCGCGACGCCTGCGACCGGGGCTTTCAGCGGCACACCGGCGTCCATCATCGACAACGAGCCGCCGCAGACGGAGGCCATCGAGGAGGAGCCGTTGCTCTCGGTGATCTCCGACACAACGCGGATGGTATAGGGGAAATCGGTCGGGGCTGGCAGGACGGCTTGCAACGCGCGCCAAGCCAGCTTGCCGTGACCGATTTCGCGGCGGCCCGGGCTGCCGACACGGCCCACTTCGCCAACCGAATAGGGCGGGAAGTTGTAGTGCAGCAGGAAATTGGAGCGCGAATTGCCGTTCAGCGCGTCGATGATCTGTTCATCCTCGCCAGTGCCGAGGGTGGTCACGACCAGCCCCTGGGTTTCGCCACGGGTGAACAGGGCCGAGCCGTGGGTGCGCGGCAGGATGCCGGTTTCCGCGGTGATCGGACGCACGGTCTTGTTGTCGCGGCCATCGATGCGGGCACCGCCCGAGATGATGTCGCCACGCAGGATCGAGCTTTCCAGCTTTTTGATCGCCGAGCCGAGGTTGATGTCGGCAAGGTCTTCTGCGGTCAGCGCCGCCTTGATCGCAGCCGAGGCGGCGTCGATGGCGTTGGTACGCTCTTGCTTGTCACGGATGGCGAAAGCGGCGCGCATCTGCGCCTCACCCGCCGCCTTGACCTTGGCATACAGTGCCGAGATGTCGGGGGGCGCAAAGTCGAAGGGCTCTTTGGCGCAGGCTTCGGCAAAGGCGATGATCAGGTCGATGGCGGGCTGCATCTGGGCATGGCCGAACTTGACAGCCCCCAGCATTTCATCCTCCGACAGCTCATAAGCCTCGGATTCCACCATCATCACGGCGTCTTTGGTGCCAGCAACGACAAGGTCAAGGCGCTGCTCGGGGTTGCCGCGCAGATGGGTCATGTCGTCCATCGGCGGGTTCAGGACGTAGGCGCCCTTGGAGAAGCCGACACGGGCGGCACCGATCGGGCCCATGAAGGGCACGCCGGAAATGGTCAGCGCGGCAGAGGCCGCGATCATGGCGACGATGTCGGGATCATTGACGAGGTCGCAGGACAGAACGGTGGCCATCACCAGCACTTCGTTCTTGAAGCCTTCGACGAAGAGGGGGCGGCAGGGGCGGTCGATCAGGCGGGAAACCAGGGTTTCCTTTTCGCTCGGCCGCGCCTCGCGCTTGAAGAAGCCGCCGGGGATCTTGCCGGCCGCGTAGTATTTTTCCTGATAATGCACGGTCAGCGGGAAGAAGTCCTGACCGGCCTTGGCGGATTTGGCGAAGGTCACGTTGGCCATGACCTGAGTTTCGCCGAGGGTGGCTACGACCGAACCATCGGCCTGGCGGGCAATCTTGCCCGATTCCAGTGTGAGCGTGTCTTTGCCCCACTGGATGGATTTGCGTGTCACATTGAACATATATCGTTTCCTCTGGGGTCGCACCGGCGTTCCGGTTGCCCCTATCTGGCGGCCCCATTGCCGCCGCCCCCAATCCTTCGCATGTGCCCGGGGGTTAAAGGCCGCACGTCGCAGATGCCGCGCGCATACAGGAAACCGGCAGGGATGGAAAGGGGCGTGACGGGAACGGTTGCGGCACCGCCGGATATTGGCAGCATGTGACAAGGGGGCAGGATGCCAGAGACACCGATCATGGGCCCGCGCCTGCGGTCAGGCGGCAATCCGCAGATCGCCAAGGGCGAGGGCGACGGGCCGGTGCAGGCATGGATTGACGCGGTACCGGGCTGGAAAAGCCCGTTGGCACGGCGGCTGGACCTTTTGATTGGCGCCGAAGTGCCGGGCTTGATCAAGGCGGTGAAGAGGAAATCGCCGCTCTATGGCTTGGAAGGGCAGGGCTGGTTTCTCGGGATGCACGCCTTGACCAATGCCCTGAAGCTCGCCTTCTTTCGCGGCGCGTCGCTGGAACCGTTGCCCCCCGGCCTGTCCAAAAGCCCCGACACCCGGTATCTGACGATCCGCGAGGCGGATGCTTTCGATGCAGCGCAGATCGCTGATTGGGTTCGTCAGGCCAGCCGCGTGCCGGGGGTCAGGCTGTAGCGGGCGGCGATAATTTGACGGAAGAGGGGGCGAGGGTCTACCAAGGTGGGATATTCCCGGCCCCGTTGGCCAGAGCCGCCTGATTTCTTTTGGCCGAATGCGCAGTCTTCATTGGAATAGTGATCATAAGGGGCTTTGCCATGACGACATTCACCTTGGATTTCTCGGGCTCTTACCGCGCCATCACCGATGCGGACGTAACACCTATCATGGACCGGGATATCTTTGGATTTGACGGCAAGGGCGAGCCGGAAGCCGCTGTGACGCTGGTCGCAAATGATGGAACCACGACGATCTTGCCGGCCTCCAATGGGTGGTCGTTCTTGCATGATCCCTATTTGTACAGTCACTCTCCAACGACCAGTCGTATGGACATGGTCGTTGTCGGCGACCCGAACAAGCCGGTATTGCGGTTCGACGTCGCCGTCGATCCGGCGCCGCTTTGGGGAGATTACGTCAAGGCCAAGTATGTGGGCCAGGCCGAGAGCCTGCAATATTTCACAGACTATGGCAACTATCAGGATGCCCTGACCCAGTGGTAAAACTATGCTCTGACCACTCAGTTCAGTGTCAGCGCGGCTACATTCAGCGACAAGGGCGGCAATGTGGGGCTTTTCACCTCCAGCGCCCCGGATGTCATGGATGATTTCACGCAGAGTACCACGTTCTTTGCAGTCAATATCACCGGCAGCGGGTTCAACGACAACTTCAGCGGCGGCGAGTTGAACGACACATTGTCCGGTGCGACCGGCAAGGACACGATCCAAGGCCAGGGCGGCGACGATCAGATCTCGGGCAATTTCGGTGATGACAATTTGAACGGGCTGGGCGGCCGGGATGATCTGTTTGGCGGTGCCGGGGCCGGCCTTTTGTCGGGTGGCACCGAGAATGACCGGCTGTTTGGCGGCACCGAGGCCGATACGCTGCATGGTGACGGCGGATCGGATAACCTGGCGGGCAATGCTGGTGAGGACTCGGTTTACGGCGAAACCGGCAATGACAGCCTGTACGGCGGCGCCGGGAACGACCAGCTTTTCGGCGGCGACGGCAATGATGCCATGTTCGGGGATGCCGAGAATGACAGTCTGTCTGGCGGCAATGGTGATGACAAGATGTTCGGTGGCGCTGGCGTCGACGAACTTTCCGGTGGTGTGGGCAATGATACCTTGAACGACGGGCTGGATGACGACCAGCTCACTGGCGGCGCGGGCAACGACAGTTTGGTGGGCGAAACCGCCAATGATTTGCTGAGCGGGAGCGCCGGCAACGATGTCTTGTCGGGCGGCGGTGGCTCGGATGCCTTGATGGGCGGGACTGGCAAGGACACGATGACCGGGGGACAGGGAGGGACTTCTTCCATATCTCGGACATCGGTCCGGAGAATGCCGACCGGATTACCGATTTCACCGTCGGCTCTGACATAATCGTGCTGGACCCTGCGGCGTTTCCGGCGGTCGGTGCAACGCCTGACCTGACGGAGTTCATCTATGGCACCGCCGCCAAGGATGGCGATGACTATATCATCTATGATCAGGCGAGCGGCAGGTTGTATTATGATCCTGATGGCAATCAGAATGGTGCCGGAAGCGCGCCGCAGGTTCTGTTCGCCATTATAGCCAACCATGCGCCGCTGATTGCCGATGACTTTTCGGTGTCGTGACCGCGGCATTCGCACCGGGCGGCGTGCCGCCGTCGCCAGAACCTCACGACGCGGTCGAAGTGTCGGCCCCAGTGAAGATTTGACTGGGTTGCGGGGAAGGTTTTAAATTATGCGGGCAAAGGCCGCA
>JANXPK010000789.1 GCA_025357355.1 Rhodobacterales bacterium | reverse complement strand
ATGAGATTGAAGGCCGCTACCTTGCCGGGCAACTTGCCGAAACCCCGGTTGACGACCGGGTGATCCGCATCTCGTCGGGTCAAAAGCTGGAAGGTTTCGGCTGGTCGGTCTTTGCCCGCAAAGGCTTTCTGGCCGAATGGCGCAAGGGCAAGCAGATGGCGTCCATAGACCTGCGCGAGGTTGCGGGCCTGCCCGGAGCCCACAATCACCAGAACGCCTGCGCCGCCTATGCCGTCTGCCGCTCGCTCGGCTTCGCGCCCAAGGTGATCGAACAGGCGTTCCACAGCTTTGCCGGCCTGCCACACCGCAGCCAATTGGTGGGCGAACGGGCAGGGGTCCGCTTTGTCAATGACAGCAAGGCCACCAATGTCGATTCCGCGGGCAAAGCCTTGCAGGCCTTCAGCAAAATCCGCTGGATCGCCGGCGGATTGGGCAAAGAGGGCGGCATCAAGGGCCTGCTGCCGTTCCTCGGTTCTGTCCAGAAAGCCTATCTGATCGGCCACTCCGCCCGTGACTTCGCGCTGGAACTGGGCGACACCCCGCACGAGATTTGCGAAACGATGGACCGCGCCGTCACCGCAGCCGCAGCCGAGGCGCAACCGGGCGAGGTTGTCCTGCTCGCCCCCGCTGCCGCCTCGTTTGACCAATATCCCAATTTTGAAAAACGGGGCGAGGATTTCGCGGCGCGGGTCAAGGCGCTGATCGCGGGATCATAGCCGCCAGCCGCCCGTCAGTCGCCATTGCAGCACAGCAAAGCCTGATCTCCCGATTGCGCCTTGCCAGATGCTCCGCCCCGACGGCTCGCAATCGCCGCGCATCCCGCCCTGTCCCTCATCGCTTTTCCCTAGCCAGCCCTGCCGTTCTTCGCTAATCTTCGCGTCAGATCCGGGGCAAACCCGGACGGATCGGCAGTACGGGCAGAACAGGCGGTATTTCCATGACTGAGATGGTCTTTGGCTCCATGCCCGCACGGGCAAGTGAGCCGGTGTTGCCACGCTGGTGGCGCACCATCGACAAATGGTCACTGACCGCCATCCTCGGCCTTTTCGGCATCGGCATCCTTCTAGGTCTTGCCGCCTCGGTCCCACTGGCCAGCCGCAACAACCTGCCGCCCTTTTACTATGTCCAGCGCGAGGCTTTCTTCGGCGTCATCGCCCTCATCGTGATGATCGGCTTTTCGATGCTGCCGCCCGCGATGATCCGCCGCCTTGGCGTGCTGGGCTTTGCCGTCACCTTCGTGGCCCTTGCGTTGTTGCCGATCTTCGGCACCGATTTCGGCAAGGGGGCCATCCGCTGGTTCTCGCTGGGCTTCACCTCGTTCCAGCCGTCCGAATTCCTCAAACCCGGCTTCATCGTCGTCACCGCCTGGCTGATGGCGGCGTCAGCCGAACTGAACGGCCCGCCGGGCAAGTCGATCTCCTTTGTCATCACCGTTGTCGTCGTCGGCTTTCTTGCCACCCAGCCCGATTTCGGCCAGTCGATGCTGATCCTGTTCGGCTGGGGCGTGATCTATTTCGTCGCGGGCGCGCCCATGCTGCTGATCGCCGCCGTCTTGGGCCTGATCACCATGGGGGGCAGCTTTGCCTACAGCCATTCCGAACACTTCGCCCGCCGTATCGACGGCTTCATGAATGCCGACATCGACCCGCGCAGCCAGATCGGCTATGCCACCAACGCCATTCAGGAGGGCGGCTTCTTTGGTGTCGGCGTCGGCAACGGTCAGGTCAAATGGACCCTGCCGGATGCCCATACCGACTTCATCATTGCCGTGGCCGCCGAGGAATACGGGCTGATCCTCGTCCTTTTCATCATCGCGCTTTATTGCACCGTCGTCGTCCGCTCGCTGATCCGGCTGACCCGTGAACGCGACCCCTTCGTGCGTCTGGCGGGCACCGGCCTTGCCTGCATCTTCGGCGTGCAGGCGATGATCAACATCGGCGTCGCCGTCCGCCTGTTGCCCGCCAAGGGCATGACGCTGCCTTTCGTTTCCTATGGCGGCTCGTCGGTGATCGCGGCGGGCATCACGGTCGGCATGCTTCTGGCGCTGACCCGCACCCGGCCGCAGGGTGAGTTTGCCGACATCTTCAAACGGACCCATTGATGGCCACGCCGCTTCTTCTCATCGCGGCAGGCGGCACTGGCGGGCACATGTTTCCTGCTCAGGCGCTGGCCGAGGCGATGCTGGCGCAGGGCTGGCGCGTGCGGCTCTCCACCGATGCGCGCGGCGCCCGTTACGCCAGCGGTTTCCCTGAAGCCGTTGAAATCACTCAAGTCTCTTCCGCCACCTTCGCCCGCGGCGGGGCCTTGGCCAAGGCCCTCGTCCCCTTCCGCATCACCGGCGGCATCCTCGCCGCCACCTTCCGGCTGTGGCGCGACCGTCCTGCGGTGGTTGTGGGCTTTGGTGGCTATCCCACCATCCCCGCCCTCGCCGCTGCCGTCCTTCTGCGCCTGCCGCGGATGATCCACGAACAAAACGGCATCCTTGGCCGCGTCAATCAGCTTTTCGCCCCTCGCGTCGACACGGTCGCCTGCGGCACTTGGCCCACCGTGCTCCCCGCCGGGGTCACAGGCGAACCTACAGGCAACCCGGTCCGCCAGACCGTCCTCGACAGGGCAGGGGCCCCCTATATCCCCCCCGGCGACTACCCGATGTCCATGGTGGTCATCGGCGGCAGCCAAGGGGCCCGCATCCTGTCCGACATCGTACCCGCCGCCATCGTGGCGCTTGACCCCACCTTGCGCGCCCGCCTGCGCATCGCCCATCAGGCCCGCGCCGAGGATGCCGGCACCGTGATCGCCACCTATGCCGCCGCCGACATCCCGGCCGAGGTCGCCCCCTTTTTCCCCGACATCCCCCGCCGCCTGTCAGAGGCGCAGCTGGTGATCTCCCGCTCCGGCGCCTCCTCTGTCGCCGACATCGCCGTCATCGGCCGCCCCGCCATCCTGATCCCCTATGCCGCCGCCACCGGCGACCACCAGACCGCCAATGCGCGCGGCCTGACCGCCGCCGGTGCCGCCATCCTCATGCCTGAGGCCGATCTGACCCCAGCCAGCCTTTCCGCCCAGATCGCCGCCATCCTCACCACCCCCGCCCGTGCCGAGGCGATGGCCCGCGCCGCCCTGGCCCAAGCCCGCCCCGACGCCACCAGCCGCCTTGCCGCCCTTGTCCTCTCCCTCCGGAAAGCCTGACCCATGAGCGCTGCCACCAAACTGCCGATGGAACTGGGACCGATCCACTTTGTCGGCATCGGCGGCATCGGCATGTCAGGCATCGCCGAGGTGCTGATGACCCTTGGCTACACCGTGCAAGGCTCCGACGCCCGTGCCTCCAAGATCACCGACCGCCTCGTCACCCTCGGGGCTACCTTCTTTGAAGGCCAAAAGGCCGAAAACATCGGCCAAGCCGCAGTTGTGGTGATCTCCTCCGCCATCAAAAAGGGCAACCCGGAGCTTGAGGAGGCGCGCCGCCGCCAACTCCCCGTCGTCCGCCGCGCCGAAATGCTGGCCGAACTGATGCGCCTCAAATCCAACATAGCCGTCGCGGGCACCCACGGCAAAACCACCACCACCACGATGGTCGCGACCCTCCTCGACAAGGGCGGCTTCGATCCCACCGTCATCAACGGCGGCGTCATCCACGCCTACGGCTCCAACGCAAGGGCCGGGGCAGGGGAGTGGATGGTGGTGGAAGCCGACGAAAGCGACGGCAGTTTCAACCGCCTGCCCGCCACAATCGCCATCGTCACCAACATCGACCCCGAACATATGGAGCACTGGGGCAATTTCGACGCCCTGCGCAAAGGTTTCCTCGATTTCACCTCCAACGTGCCCTTCTACGGCCTCGCCGTCTGCTGCACCGACCACCCCGAAGTGCAATCGCTGGTCGGAAAGATCACCGACCGCCGCGTGGTCACCTTCGGCTTCAACGCCCAAGCCGACGTCCGCGCCATCAACCTGCGGCACGAGGCGGGCAAGACCACCTTTGACGTCCAGTTGCAGAACGAAGACGGCACCCCCACCATCGAAAACTGCACCCTGCCCATGCCCGGCGATCACAACGTCTCGAACTCCCTCGCAGCCATCGCCGTCGCCCGTCACCTCGGCATGAAACGCACCGAAATCCGTGAGGCTCTCGCCAGTTTCGCCGGCGTGAACCGCCGCTTCACGAAGGTCGCCGAGGTGAACGGCGTCACCATCATCGACGACTACGGCCACCACCCGGTGGAAATTGCCGCCGTCCTCAAGGCCGCCCGTCAGACGACCAAAGGCCGCG
>JANXPK010000753.1 GCA_025357355.1 Rhodobacterales bacterium | reverse complement strand
GGCCGCGATGCTGCAAGGCGCGGACGATGCGTTCCTTTTGTTGTGGGTCGATTTCGGCAAAGATGTCAGTCAGTTCAGCCTTGTGCCACAGCGCCTCGTCAGCCATTCCGGTCAGCTCGCCGCCGGTCATCATGCGGCCGCCCAAGCCCGCCGCCGCCGCGATATGGGCCGCGACGTGGCGGTTGTCGCCGGTGATCACCTTCACGCCGATGCCAAGCTCGGCCAGATCGTGCAGTGTGGCGATTATGCCCGCCTTCAGCGGGTCCGAGAAAGCAAGGAAGCCTTCGAAGACCATGCCGGTCTCATCCTCGGCGCCATAGCGCGGCTTGGCGTCAATCTGGCGCGAGGCCAGACCCAGCACACGAAACCCCTCGGTCCCTTGCGCGGTGTAGAAATCGTCAAGCCTGCCCCGTGCGGCCGCGTCCAGCGCCACCGGGCCCCTGGCCGTCGAAATCCGGTCGCAACACGAAAGGACCGTGTCGAATGCGCCCTTGGTGATCAGCTGATGTGCTGTCTGACCGGCCACTTCAACCACGATGGTCAAGCGTTTGCGCTGAAAATCGTAGGGTATTTCGTCGATCTTGTGCGCCGAAGGCGGCGGCAGATTGCGCGCCTTGGCTGTGGCCACAATGGTCTGGTCCAGCGGGTTCTCGATGCCGGTTTCCAGGACTGCATTGGTATGTGCCAGGCCAAAGACCGCGTCCGAGGGCTTGCCTTCGGGGTCGCCTGCAAGCGTCAGTTCCATCACGCCGGTGGTCAGGGTGCCGGTCTTGTCGGTGCACAGGATGTCGACCGAACCCAGATTCTCGATGGCGGCGGTCTTGCGCACGATGACGCCGCGCGCCGCCATCCGCCGCGCCCCGGCAGACATGGTGACGCTGACGATGGCGGGCAACAGCTCGGGCGTCAGACCAACGGCGAGTGCGACCGAGAAGAGCAGGCTGTCGATCAGCGGGCGGCCAAAATAAAGGTTGGCGGCAAAGACCAGCGTCACGATCACCACCATTACCCGGGTCAGCATATAACCGAACTGGCGAATGCCGCGTTCGAAACTGGTTTCAGGTTCCGCCCCGGTCAGCCGGTCGGCAATGGCGCCGAATACCGTGCCGCGACCGGTCTGCACCACCAGCATTCTGGCCGTACCACTGCGCACAGAGGTGCCCTGCAGCACCACATTGGTGCGCTCGGCCAGTGTGGCCGCAGCGGGCGTGGCAGGGGCGCTCTTTTCGACCGGAAAGCTTTCGCCGGTCAGGGCCGCCTGACTGACCAGAAAGTCCCGCGCCTCGATGACGACGCCGTCCGCTGGCACCAGATTGCCCGCCGACAGCGTCACCACATCGCCGGGCACCACATCTGTGGCCGCAATTTGCACGGGCTTGCCGTCACGCAGCGCCATGACCTTGAGGCCAAGCCGGCCCCGCAAGGTGGCCAGCGCCTGCGAAGCGCGGTATTCCTGGGCAAAGCTCAAAGAACTGCTTCCCGCGACGATCAACAGGATGATCACCGCCTCGGTCCATTCGCGCACCACCAGCGACACCACAGCCGCAAAGATCAAGATCAGCACCATCGGCCCTTCGACCTGTCGCAATGCCAGACGCAAACCGTTGAACCCGGCAGACGCCTCGATGCTATTGGCGCCAAAGGCTGCAAGCTGGGCGGCGGCTTCTGGCGCGGTCAACCCGCCAGTGCTCGACCCCAGCCGCGTGGCAAGCGCTGGGATTTCCTCGCTCCAATAGGGCGTCTCGGTCTTGGCGGTTGCAGGGTGGTCCATTTCAGCCCTCATCCGCCAAAGCGGCACCAATTCTGGCGCGGATTTCCGGCGCTTCCCCGGCCAGGGCGGACGCCACAGCGCGCAGATCGCGGCGGGCGGCGTGCAACTGGTCGAGCAGCGACATCACCAGGTCCAAGGCGTCCTCGTCCAGATCGAACTCCTCAGCCAGTTCGCACAGCAGTTCCATCCGTGCCAGATCAATGCGGCGAAAGACCAGCCCCGCCTCGGCCTGCAACGGCTCCACGATGCGGGCAGCGACAAAGGTGGTCAGGTGCCGCCGGGTCAGGCGGGGAACGGCGGCAAGAACCTCAACCTCGGTGAACATGTCCATCATTTGTCCCCTTCGAACAGGCCTTTGCGCGGGTCGTGGTGGTGGGTCTTGCGCCAGTCCACAATAAACTCGGTCAGTTTGTCGTCGATGATTGGCGGCAACAAGATGCGCAATTCTACCAACTGGTCGCCAGCCTCGCCACCGGCACGCTTCACGCCGCGTCCGCGCAGACGCAGAACGCGGCCACTGCTGACGCCCTTGGGGATCGACAGATTTACCGTGCCGTCAAGGGTCGGCACCGCGATCTTGGCCCCCAGAACCGCCTCGTCCAGCGTGATTGGCAACTCAATCTTGATGTCATGGTCCTCACAGTGAAAGAACGGATGTGGGCGCACGCTGAGGCTGACATAGGCATCGCCCGCAGGCCCGCCACCATTCCCCGGGCCGCCCTTGCCGCGCAGCCGCAGCGTGCGTCCATCCACGCTGCCCGCAGGGATCTGCACCTCCAGCGTGCCGCCTTCGGGCAGAGTGATCCGGGTCTTGGCACCCCTTGCGGCATCCAGAAACGGCACCTCCAGCGTGTAATGGGCATCCTGCCCGCCGGCGCTGAAGCC
>JANXPK010000720.1 GCA_025357355.1 Rhodobacterales bacterium | reverse complement strand
AAGATCGATCCATTGCTCGAAGACGCTGGCTGCATTGCGCCACTGACGGCTTGATCTACGGCTCCATACTCTGACAGTGTGCGGCCAGCTTCACGGACATTTGGGAGGTGGTTATGGCATTGATCGTCTATGGCGGCAGCGTTTCACCGTTCGTGCGAAAAGTGCGCGTCATGCTCGCGGAGAAGGGTGTCGAATACACGCTCGAACAGGTCAATCCGTTCATGCCGCCGCCGGAGTTCCTCACCATCAGTCCGCTCAAGCGCATTCCGGTGCTGCGCGACACGGATCGTCCGGAGCCCAACACCTTGCCGGACTCGTCGATCATCTGCGACTACATCGAGCACAAATACCCCAAGCCGGCTCTCTATCCGGCTGATCCGTTCGAGCGTGCTCGCGCGCTTTGGTACGAGGAGTATGCGGACTCGGTCGTGGCGACGAATGTCGGCGGCGGTCTGTTCTTCGAGCGTGTGGTCAAAAAGATGATGCGCGGCCAGACGGATGAAGCCGTCTGCCAGAAGACCTTGACCGAAAAGTTGCCGCCGCTATTCGATCATCTCGAACATGAAGTCGCTGCCAAGGAATTCCTGGCGGGTGGCGCGTTTTCCATCGCCGATATTTCCGTCGCGACGATGTTTGTGAATTTCGAACATGCCGGCGAAAAGCTCGATGCGAAGCGTTGGCCGAAACTGGCCGACTACGTCGAAAAGATCCACGCGCGGCCGTCGTTCAAGGCGTTGATCGACGAAGAGACGCCATTCGTCCAACGTTTCCGCGCAGCCTGAAGGAGTTTCGATGATCGATCTCTACACGTCCGCGACCCCGAACGGCTGGCCTATATTACCCAAACCACGCTCTCGGTCGATTACACCGCGGGCATCGTCACCGCCCTGCAGGCCCGCTTCCCGACCATCGTGGCACCGCACAAGGAAGACATCTGCTATGCCACCACCAACCGGCAGGCGGCAGTCAAGGCGATTGCGGGCAGGATCGACGCCCTTCTGGTGATCGGCGCCCCCAACTCCTCCAACTCCCGGCGTCTGGTCGAGGTCGGCCGCTCGGCGGGCTGCGCCTATGCGCAACTGGTGCAGCGCGCGGCCGAGATTGACTGGCGAGCCTTGCAAGGCGCGCGGGCGGTCGGGGTGACGGCGGGGGCCTCGGCACCTGAAGAGTTGGTGACCGAGGTGATCGACGCCTTCAAGGCGCGTTACAAGGTCACGGTGGAACAGATCGAAACCGCCACGGAAAGCGTGGAATTCAAGGTGCCGCGGGTGTTGCGGGAGTAGGGGGCTCGCCCCCCTCGCCGTGCCGGCTCACCCCCGAGGATATTTGTGGACCCATGATATGGAACTGATTGCCTACACCGACGGCGCCTGTTCGGGCAATCCGGGCCCTGGCGGCTGGGGCGTCTTGATGCTGGCGCGCGAAGACGGCGCCGTCGTCAAGAAGCGCAAGCTTTGCGGTGGCGAGGCGATGACCACCAACAACCGGATGGAGCTGATGGCGGCTATTTCGGCGCTGGAAGCGCTGACCCGCGATACTGCGCTGACCATCATCACCGATTCGGTCTACCTCAAGAACGGCATCACCGAGTGGATGGCGGGCTGGAAGCGCAAGGGTTGGCGCACCGCAGGCGGGCCGCCAGTCAAGAACGTCGATCTGTGGCAACGGCTTGATGTCGCACAGTTGCGCCACAAGGTCGACTGGCGCTGGATCAAGGGCCATGCCGGTCATGCCGAGAATGAAGAGGCCGACCGTCTGGCCCGCGAAGGCATGGCGCCTTACAAGCCCTGATCCTACCCGGCGTCGCCCTTGTCCTTGCCGTCATAGTCATAATCGACATAGTGGCCCTGAATAGGCATGGCATAGGGCGGATCGACCATGGGCTTGCGCGCGGCGTACAACAGCATGTGCGGTCCCTCCAGCGCCATCTCGCCACCACGTGGCTTACCGGTCGGATCGGGGACAGCAATCACCTTGGTCGGGTTCTGCCGCGGCGCCAGTGACACCTCCAGCATCTCATACCCGCGCGCGTGGTGCCAATAGCGCCAGGGCACATCCGGCCCGGTCTGAAAGAAGCCATGGCCGAACCAGCCATCCGCCGCCACGAACCCCAGCATGATGCCGCCGGGCGCCAAGAGCTGGTGACAGGTGTCCAGCGCAGTGCCGATGTGAAAGATGTGTTCGGTGGTGCCGCCGTCGATCACCACATCGAACTGGCCGTGCAATTCCGGGCGTAGCGGCAGGTTCAGGTCATGCAGATGCTGCGCCCCCTCCTGCGCCGTGAAATCCATCGCCTCGATCTTGGGGTAGCCGATCCTGGCGAACAGAGTTTCGGTGAACCCGTCCTCTTGCGTGATGTCGGCCGCTGTCAGGCTTAGCCCCATGCCGTTCAGATGCTTCAGAAACCGCGCCATCCGCCGGTCGGGCATGTGCAGCTTCTGGCGACCCAGAATGATCCCGCGCGTCTTGTCTTTCACCGCATCGCGATGGCGGGCCATGAACAGGCCCGGGATCATCGAGATGCCCATTATTCCTCCAGCGCCTTGGTCGGATCGACGCCGATGCGCTCGCACATCCGGGCGGCGTAGGAATTGGGCAGCGGTGGGTTCTTGCGCCACCAGGGCTTGGTGCCATTGGTGTAAAGGTGCACTGACAGAGTGTTTTGGGTGAAATGGCCTTCGACCCGGCCGTAAGGGTCATAGAACACGTCGTTCAACTGAAACGGCACCGGGTACAGGTAGTCTGGAGTCAGTGCCTTTTCATAGTCACCGGTCTGCTGGGCGAACCAGGTGAAGGCTTGCGGGCCAAAGGCCGTCCGCTCGGCGTTATAGATCCGCACCGCCTGCGGCAGGCTGGTCGGCTGCTTGTCCAGCTTCTTGCGGGTGTTCTTGTTGAACCATGGCGGCGCTTCTGGAAGGTTATCGTAATAATCAAGAAGTTGCGCGATCAGCGCACCCTTGGGCGGGATATAGACCACGCCGCAGTTCAGCGCCCCGCGCATCCCATGCCCGGCGTAAATGGCCTGCATTTCATCCGGGAACGGCTTTTCGCAGAACGCGTCGCAGTCGATCCACACCGCATCCGTCGCCGCGATCATCTTGTAGCGAAAGACGTTGGAAAGGAAGCTTTCCGAGGTCTGCGCCACGATATCGCGGTCGATGGTCATGATGTCGGTCGCCGGTTTCACGATCACGCCATCAGGCACATTCGACACCTTGTCGGTGCAGTAAAGCGTGGTCGGATGGCCGTGCTGGACATGGCTCAGCAGGCACAACTGATTGAGATAATGCAGCTTTTCGCCGATCCACAGCGAGGCGACAGGGCGGCGGGTTTGGGTGGGCATGGGCAACCTTTTGTTTCGGTTTGGTCAACAATGACCAAGACGGGGCGGGATGTCGAGGTGTCAGTCATCCCCAAGCACAAAGCCGCGGGCGATGTTGGGGTCAAAGCCAAGGCCGGGTTGATAGCCAAGGTCGGCCAGCACCTTTTCAACCGGGGCAAGGTTGGTGTGGAAGGTTTCGAGCAGGCGGCCGTACAGCAGGATTTGCTCGGGTTGCGCGGGTAGCCGTGGCAAGAGGTCGGACAGGATGTCTGGCGACAGGCGCGGATCGGCGAGCAACAGCACCTGCGGCCTGACCTCGGTCGCAAGGGCCAGTATCACATCGCCCAGCGCCGCCCCCAATGGGGTCTGCCACAGCGAAAGACGCTCACTGAACGCACGTTCGTTTTTCTGCAATATGCGCTGCATGACCATTCGCAATGACAGGTTTTCCTCGTGCAGGGTGATCTTCAAGTCAGGCCTGGCCCGCGACAGATGCAGGCCCAGAAACCCCATAGCACTGCCCACCTCCAGCACTGCTCCACCTTTGGGCAGCACGCCGGGCAGCCGCCGCGCCAACCCACGCTCGAACTTGCCTGCCTCGATCAACGCCAATGCTGCGGGCGGAAACATGCGGAAATCGGCGGGCAGCAGGATGCCATGGTTATCGACCCAAGTCCCTGCAAACTCTGCCGCCACATCCGGGGTTCCGGGAATATACGACCCCATCGGCACCGCCTCGACCGGCGGCTTTGGCCCCTCGGCCTTGCGGTCGGCCTTCGCTTTGGCGCCGCGCTGCTTTTCGACCTCGGTCATCAGCGCGGCGATCTTTTCCTTGTCGCGGACCTGTGGCGGCTTGGCGACGATCTGACCGATCGGCACAAGCGACGCCGCCGCCAGTCCAGCGACCAACTCGCGATAGGCATCGGTCTCTTTGATCTCGGCCAAGCGGCTTTCGGCCTGCTCCAATGCCGCAAAATGCAGGCGGTTCAGCACGGGGTCAGCCAGCAATTGCGCGATGATCTCACCTCGTCGCGCGGAATAGCGCAGCATGGT
>JANXPK010000696.1 GCA_025357355.1 Rhodobacterales bacterium | reverse complement strand
CCGGGGCAACGCTGGCTGCAATATGCCCTGCTGTTCCCGCTGGCCAACCCGGCCTATATTGGCGCCTATGCGCTGGTCGATTTCCTGAACTATTCCGGCCCGGTGCAAAGCGGTTTGCGGCTGGCCATGGGATGGCGGTCGGCGCGAGACTACGCCTTTCCGGACGTGCACTCTCTGGCCTTTGCGGTCGTTGTGCTGGCAGCGGCCTTTTATCCTTATGTCTTCCTGCTGGCGCGGGCCGCGTTTCGCGAGCAGTCGGGCGCCTCGTATGAAGTGGCGCGCGCCTTGGGCGTCGGGCCGGTCGGATTGTTCCTGCGGGTCGGGCTGCCGCTGGCGCGACCCGCCATCGCGGCGGGCACGGCGCTGGTCCTGATGGAGACGGTGGCGGACTTTGGCACGGTGCAGCATTTTGGCGTGCAGACGCTGACGACGGGGGTGTTTTCGACCTGGCTGAACGACAACAACGCCGGGGGGGCGGCGCAGATCGCCCTGGTGATCCTGGTGCTGATCCTGACGCTGCTGTGGATCGAGCGGCTGGGGCGGCGGCAGGCCCGGTTTCACCGCATGGCGCGCGCGACGCGGCCGGTGATACCGCAGGATTTGGGCGCGGGACGAGCCTGGCTGGCGACGCTGCTTTGTCTGGTGCTGCTGGTGATGGGTTTTGTATTGCCGGTCGTCGTGATGGGCTGGCACGCACTGAACCGGCCAGAGGTTTGGGCAGCGCCGGGTCTGGCGGCAGCCATCGGCAACACGCTGCTGGTCGGCGGGGTGGCTGCGGCTCTGACCGTCGGGGCGGCGCTGTTTGTGGTCTACGGTGTGCGGCTGGCCGGGCGACCCTTGACGCGACTGCTGTTGCCGGTCACAGCCCTTGGCTATGCCGCACCCGGTGCGGTGATGGCCGTGGGCATTCTGATCCCGCTGGCCGCCCTTGACCATCGGCTGGCCGATGCCGTGCTGGCACTGACCGGGCATGATCCGGGGCTGCTGCTGACGGGCACGATCGCAGCACTGATCCTGGCCTATGCCGTGCGGTTCTTTGGCATCGCGCAAAGTGCGGTGGACTCGGCCTTTGGCCGCGTTTCACCGTCGCTGGCGATGGCGGCGCGGTCGCTGGGCCGCAGCAACGGCCAGACGCTGCTGGCGGTGTTCCTGCCGTTGATGCGCGGCTCGGTCAGCACAGCGCTTTTGGTGGTGTTCGTCGATTGCGTCAAGGAATTGCCCGCCACGCTGTTGCTGCGCCCGTTCAATTTCAACACCCTGTCCACCCGCGCCTATGACATGGCGAGCCTGGAACGTATCGGCGAGGCCGCCCCCGCCGCCCTGCTGGTCATCGGCGTCAGTCTGGCCGCCGTGGCCCTGATGGCGCGCACCAGCCGGGACTGACCACTTGCGTGCCCGCCCGCGGGGCGATATTGCAGAGCCGTGCCCTTATAGCTCAGCTGGTAGAGCACCTGATTTGTAATCAGGGGGTCGCGGGTTCAAGTCCTGCTGGGGGCACCAACAATTCATCAGAGCAATGGGTTTTGGGTTGGCCTTGTTGTCTATCAGACCGGAGCTATTGCCTGAAGACGGTGAGGGGAACCGTGGCCGTCCTGCACGGCGGAAGAAGCGAAATCTTGTCAGGGCTAAACTGGGTTTGCGTGCCGTCCGGTCCGACCGGGTATGGCGACTTATGGCGCCGACCGTCGGGGCCATATGACGACGCGTGAACCGCAAGGCATCTGGGCAGCCATTGTCCCGCTCGTCCCGGGCTGTCCGGGTGCCTTGCTTTTCGACGGGCCCGTGAAGGCGGCGTTATTCTGTGCCACCTGCGGGAGACCTTGATCAGCGATCTGGGAGAACTTCGCCGTGGCAATGCGGGATCTTGTTGCCAGAAAGTGCAGCCAAGATGACCCGACATGTGCTGAACCCCGATGTCGCCGGATTTGCCGCGTTGGCGATCTGCGACTCGCTGTTGCTGGCTCTGAACGACCACAAGATCCTGCCTGAGTCCGAGATCATGGGGGTTCTGACCGATGCGGCGGCGGCCAACGCCAACGCACCGGTCGATGTCGGGCGGGGCGAGCTGCGCAAAGAGGTTGCCGCCCTGATCCAGCGGATCATCGACGGCGGAAATTCGGTGCGACGGACTTAGCTGTTGTGCCGACCATCACGACCTGACCTTGGTCAGAAAGGTTGACCAGACCGCGACGCGCAGGGCGGCCACCACCGGGCCCGCCCTGCAACAATGCCAGCAGAATGTCACCGCGCACCGTGGCCCGAACCAGAAATGTGAAAGGGTCAACAGATGTTCCATCAACGCTTCTTCCATCGGAATGACTTGCTTGAAGCGTTGCAACAGGCCGTCGCCCTCAGGGATCAGATAGAACATCAGAAGCTTGGTCGCTGTCGCAAAGGGGGCACGGGTGTTGGCGATTTCGGACAGGGCCAGGGGGTGGGTAGTCAGGCGGGCCGGGGGCAGTTTTGCCACTGCGACAGTGTGCACCTGGATCAGGATTGTCGCAGGATCGGCGAGCCACGGGACGTTGGCCATGGTGCGGTCCGGCAGGCTTTTCAGATGCGGCTCGGCCGCTGCCTGCTTCGGCCAGAACCTGCCGGACGGGCCGCATGTTGCGTCCTTGCTTGCCAATTCCTTGCGGCCTGATCCAGGTTAAGGCTACGCGGGCTGGCAAAGTGCACGGCAGATCAGGCCCTGACCTGCGTTCCGGGCCGCGACAAACCTTCATTGACGGGGGCTTATCACATGGCACGCGAACCCAATGCACTTGCCCTTGCCGCCGACTATGAAACCCTGCTCGCCCAGCTTGCCGCCGTGCGGGAAGACATGGCAAGGCTGGCTGCCCAAGTCGGCGCTTCAGCGGCACAGAACGGCAAGGCGACGGCCGAAACAATCACCGTGGGTCTGCATGATGCACAACACTACGCCGACAAAAAGGCGCATGATGCCGATGCGCGGATAAGTCAGGCCGTCGGCGCCAACCCCTATATGGCGCTGGGAATTGCGGCGGGTCTTGGGCTTCTGCTGGGCGCCTTGTCGCGGCGTTGATCACGCACCGTCTTGTAGCTGAAGCCTTGGCGCCGGTCGTGGCGGCCGGTCGCGCAGCCTGGCAAGACGCCATGGCCGCGCTGTTGATGGGTGCAGTGGCCCTGACCGGCTGTGTCCTGATGCTGGCCGCCGCCAGTGTGGCCATGGTGCCGCTGGTTGGAACGGCGGGGGCGCTTGGTCTGATCGGTCTGGCTTTGTTGATCCTGGCGGCCGGGGCGTATCTGATGCGGCTGGTCCTGCACAAGGGCAGGGTCCCGCCTGCGCCACGTCCGCAACCCGACCCTTTGATGCAAATGATCTTTGATCTGAGCTTCAATCTTGGCCGCACCGCAGCACGCCGCAAGGAATGACTGTCAGGCCCG
>JANXPK010000695.1 GCA_025357355.1 Rhodobacterales bacterium | reverse complement strand
CGCCGCGCAAGGCGGTGGTGGTCCTGGAACCTGCGGACTCTGCGGTCATCAATGACAAAGTGACGGCTTTGGCGACCGGGACGGCGCTTCAGTCGGTCACGGTACTGCCCAAGGCGAGCGGCACGCTGACCGAGATTCGGGTGCCGTCGGGAGCGTCCGTAACGGCGGGGCAGGTGATCGCGCGGCTTGATCAGGACACCCAGCAACTGGCGCTGGACAAGGCCAAGCTGGCGGCGGATGACGCGCAGCGCACGCTTGATCGTAACAATGCGCTGGTGCAAAGCGACAACGCGCCCGCCAGTCAGACTCAGGCCGCGGAACTGGCGGTCCGCATGGCGGATCTGGCGGTCAGGTCAGCAGAGCAGGATCTGGCCGACCGGGCCGTCGTCGCGCCGATTGCTGGAGTGGCGGGGATCCTCAAGGTCACGCCGGGCAATGCCGTGACGGCGCAGACCCAGATTGTGACCATCGAAGATTCCTCGTCGCTTCTGGTGAATTTCTGGCTGCCAGAGCGGCTGTCCGGGCAAGTTGCCATCGGAGCGCCGGCCTCGCTGGTGCCGGTCGCGCACCCCGAACTAACGCTTGCCGCCAAAGTCAGCTCGATCGACAATCAGATCGACCCGGCAAGCGGCACCTTTCAGGTGCAGGCGGAGGTGCCCAACACCGATGGCAGCTTGCGGGCGGGCATGGCCTTTACCGTGGTGCTGCAATTCACCGGGCAAAGCTTTGTCACCGTCAACCCGCTGGCGGTGCAATGGGGGTCGGACGGCGCCTATGTGTGGCGGGTGACCGACGCCAAGGTCGAAAAGGTCGCTGTGCGTGTCGTGCAGCGCAATACTGAAACGGTGCTGGTCGCGGGCAAGATCAAGGCGGGTGACCCCGTCGTGATCGAGGGTCTGGACGGATTGAAGGCTGGTGCGGACGTGCAAGTGCTGGGGGCGACCGACGCCACCGCTGCAAACGCGAACGGGACGGCGGCCGTGAAGGGCAGTGAGCAGGTGGCAGCGGGCAGTGCGGCGGCGGCAACCTCGGATGGCAAGAAACCCAAGTCGCAAGATGGTGCTGCGACCACAGTGGGGAATTGAGCCGTGGCTGAGCGGACGAAATTGCAACAGGGTGCGGCGCTGGCGGCGTTGTTCGTGCGCCGACCCGTCATGGCCTTCGTGATCAATGCGATCATCTTTGTGGCGGGCATGGCAGCACTGCTGGGCCTTCAGGTGCAACAACTGCCCAATGTCAGCCGCCCGGTTCTGACGATCACCACGCTCTTTCCCGGCGCCAGTGCCGACAACGTGGACACCGACATCACTGCGCCAATTGAAGGTGCGGTGGCGCGGGTAACGGGTGTTACGGGAGTGTCATCAACCTCGCGCTATGGCCAAAGCCGCACAACCGTCGAGTTCTCTGCCGCGACCGATCTGAATGTCGCTGCCTCTGACACGCGGGATGCGGTGTCGCGCCTGCTCGCCAGCCTGCCTACCGACGCCCAGGCCCCGGTGGTGGTCAAGGCTGACAGCAACGCTCAGTCCATCATGCAGCTGGCGGTCACCTCTGACACTCTGGGGATCGGGCCTTTGACCGACCTGATCAACGCCACCATGATTGACCGGCTGCGGTCGGTGGATGGGGTGGCCGACATTCAGATGTATGGCGATGCCGCACAGATCCTGACCGTGGACATCAACCCCGCCGCCATTGCCGCGCGCGGCTTGACGCTGGGCGACGTGACCACTGCGCTGGCAACAGTGTCGTTTGACAGCCCCGCCGGAACCCTGAACGCCACCAACCAGAACATCATCGTGCGCGCCACAGCCAAAGTGGTGACGCTGGATCAGGTGTTGCAGTTGTCAGTGCATCCCGGCGTCGTGCTGGCGGACGTCGCGACGGTGTTTCTGGCCCCCAATCCCGGCGGCACCAAGATCAGGGCGCAGGGCAAGGCCGGGGTCGGTCTGGGGGTGATCGGGCAGGCGCAGTCCAACACCATCAACATCTCGCGCGGCATTCACAAGGCGCTTGACGACATCCGCCAGAACCTGCCCACCGGGGTCAATATCGCGATCAGTTCAGACGATGCCGTATTCATCCAGGGGGCGGTGACCGAAGTCATCCGCTCGATGGCGATATCGGTGGCGGTGGTGACGGCGATCATCTTTGTGTTCCTGCGCGACTGGCGCGCCACGCTGATCCCGGCGGTGTCGATGCCCATTGCCCTGTCTGGCGCCTTGGCCGGGCTTTATGCAGCGGGGTTCACCATCAACATCCTGACACTTCTGGCGTTGGTGCTGGCGACGGGTCTGGTGGTGGATGACGCCATCGTTGTGCTGGAGAACATCGTACGCCTGAGACGGGGCGGGCATGGGCCGCGTGCGGCGGCGGTGGCGGGCACGCAAGAGGTTTACTTTGCGGTCGTCGCGACCTCGATCACGCTGTCAGCGGTCTTCATCCCGATCTCTTTCCTGCCCGGCCAAGTCGGCGGCCTGTTCCGTGAATTCGGCATGACGCTGGCGATTGCGGTGATGGTGTCCACCGTCGTCGCGCTGTCGCTGTCGCCCATGATGGCCGCGCGGGCGCTGCGGCGCGAGCAGCGCGAGGACAACGGGCTTCTGGTGCGATTCGGTCGGATGCTGGTGCGCCTGTATGGTCACCTCTTGCATGCCTGCCTGCAGGCGCCAATTGTCATTCTGGTGGCGGCGGCCTTGTTCGCTGCCGTGGCCTGGTTGGTGTTTCCGACCCTAAAGCAGGAACTTACCCCACCCGAGGATCGCAGCAAGGTTCTGGTCATCGTACAGGCGCCACAGAA